>JAAYVF010000074.1 GCA_012517325.1 Myxococcales bacterium
GGGCAGCTGCCCCTCCAGGACGCAGACCAGCAACCTCATCCGCTGTAACTCCTTGGGAGTCATCGAAATCATGTCCTTCTTCATGGGGGACATAATCGCTAAGCAGTTACAGGGGACAAAGTCGCTAAGCTAATACAGCCTTTCGTTGCTGGCTGTCTTTCGTTCTATTTGGCGTACTCGACCGCCCGGTGCTCGCGGATGCAAGTCACGCGAATCTGTCCCGGATAGCTCAACTCGGCCTCGACGCGGCGGGCGATGTCGCGGCTGAGCATCACCGTCTGATCGTCGTTGACGCGATCGGACTGGACGATGATGCGGATTTCGCGACCCGCCTGGATGGCGAAGCAGCTTTCCACGCCGTTGAATTCCCGCGCGATGCGCTCGAGGTCCTCGAGCCGCTTCACGTAGGTTTCCAACATTTCGCGCCGCGCGCCCGGCCGGGCGCCGGAAAGGGCGTCGGCGGCCTGGACGATCACGTCGAGCGTGGTTTCCTGTTTCACTTCCTCGTGGTGGCTGCCGATGGCGCGCAGCACCTCGGCCGGCTCGCCGTATTTGCGGGCCAGTTCCATGCCGATGATCGCGTGGCTGCCTTCCACTTCGTGGTCGACGGCCTTGCCGATGTCGTGCAACAGCCCCGCCCGTTTGGCCATTTTGACGTTCTGGCCCAATTCCGCCGCCATGATGCCCGCCAGAAACGCCACTTCCAGCGAATGCTGCAAGATGTTCTGCGCGTAACTGGTGCGGAACTTGAGCCGGCCGATCAATTTGACCAACTCCGGATGAATGCCGTGCACGCCCAGGTCGAAGGTCGCCTGTTCGCCGGCTTGCTGGATGTCCTGCTCGACCTCGGCCGTCACCTTGGCGACGATCTCCTCGATCCGGCCCGGATGGATGCGACCGTCGGTGATCAGCCGCTCGAGGCTGATCCGGGCGATTTCGCGCCGCACCGGGTTGTGGCAGGACAAAACCACCGTTTCGGGGGTGTCATCGACGATGAAATCGACGCCGGTGGCCGCTTCGAGGGCGCGGATGTTGCGGCCCTCGCGGCCGATGATCCGGCCCTTCATGTCATCGTTGGGAAGATTGACGACGCTGACGGTCCGCTCGGCCACGTACTCGCCGGCATAACGCTGGATGGCCAGGGAAATGATTTTCTTGGCCTCGTTATCGGCGGCTTTCTTGGCGGTTTCGGTGATCTCGCGGATCATCTTGGCCGCCTCGTGCTTGGCCTCGCTTTCCATCGACTGCAACAAGAGCTGTTTGGCGTCGGATTGGCTCAGCCCGGCCACCCGTTCGAGCTGGATCTGCCATTCCTGCACCAAGGCATCGTATTTCTTTTCTTGCTGGGCCAGGGCGGCCTCGCGGACCACAAGGATCTTCTCGCGCGTGGTGACCTCGATTTCCTTCTCGTCCAACAGGGTGGTTTTGCGATCGAGATTTTCCTCCCGCACCACCAGCCGCTTATCCAGGTTGTCCAGCTCCTTTTGTCTTTCCTTCATTTCCCGCTCGATCTGTTCCTGCAGTTTCAAGCGGCGATCCTTGAGTTTTAGCTCTACCTCCTTTTCGATCGATTGGACTTTGTTCTTGGCTTCCTCGACTATTTTTCCGGCCTGGCTTTCCGCTTCGGCCATCCGCTGCTTCGAGAGGGATCGCTGTAGATAAAATCCCACTCCTCCGCCGACGACCAGTGAAGCGATCACCGCCAGGAGCACTAAGAGGATGGTATTCACGTTTATGCTCCTTGCAAGGTTTATATAATCGCTCGCCGCGCGGTACACGCGGTTCGAGCGCCACACCCGGGATTGGTGATACACGGCGGGGTTTAATCGGATTCGAGGAGAAAATTCGGATCCGAGGCCTGGCAATTTCGGTTTGATCAGCCGATCAGCAAATCAGGCAATCAATATGTACTTTCCTCGTCGCGAAAAAGAAGAGTGACCCGAGGCGTATACCTCAACCAAGTTGTTGAAATCTCTCGGCATGTTTTCCTCGATGGGTCCTCCGCCACGCAAAAGAGGCTGAATTACCGAAATCCCCGGCTCTCAATTCCGAGGTCGTTTTTTATGCGGTCGCCGATCGACCGACTTAATGTGTTGTGCTCCTCGAAGCCTTGAAACCACCCGCCGGGATCAACTTCCCTTTGGGATCTATTTGAAAATATTCCCCCCGCGCTAACCGTGTGATCCATCTCTTTTGAACCCATCTAATTTACATTAGGTGGGTACGAATTTACCGCAGAAGCAAAACTTGCGCTCGTCTTGCGCCATACGGCAGGGAAACGCTCCCGAACTAAAACTACTGGGTCAAAAATTTTCCGGTCATCACGCGAAAGCGCAGGGGAAATCGTACCTCCTTTGAATTATCCCCCATTGCCCAAACGGTCATTGCAGCTTGCTGTCGATGTAATTGACCAGTTCGAGGCACTGCCGATCAACCTTCTCACAGATTTCCTTGTGGAGGCCGACTTGCTTGAAAAATTCATCGGCGATGTCCAGGGCCGTCAGGATGGCGACGTTCAACGAGGAAGAACCGGCCGCTTCGGTTTCGATGCGTTGCATCTTGTCGTTCACGTATTCGGCGATTTCGCGGACGTAATCCTCGTTGCTGTCCGTCGCCAGCATCATTTTACGCCCTAAAATTTGGACTTCGACCACGTTTTCAGGCATCTCGGCCACCTTTTAATACGGGTTACATCTTACCGGCTTTCTTCCTTGATTGTCAAGGATTACCACCGGCGAAATCGTTGCCAAGCCGCATTTTTAAACAAAGAAAAAGCCGGATGAGCGGCTCATCCGGCTGCCTCGCGAAAAATGCAGAAGGGGGGATTTGAACCCCCATGAGCGTCGCCCACCACCCCCTCAAGATGGCGTGTCTACCAATTCCACCACTTCTGCGAATTTCTAAACCATCGCCCCGTTTCGTCAGGCCGATGGTATCTCATTCGGTTCGCGCAAACAAGTTAGGCTTACTCGGTCGCCGGCGCTTTTTTCTCCGGTTTGGCGCCACCGCCTTGTTCGGCGGGCGCGGGAGCGGCAGCCGGTTTTTCCGCGGGGGCGGCGGCCGGCGGTTCCATCAACGGAGCGGCGGCATCGCCGGCGGGGTTGGCGGCCGGAGCCGCCTGTTCGTCGGTCGCGGCGGGAGCCGGAGCGACCGCACCCGGCACCGCGGCAGGCAAAGCGCCGTCCTTGGTGACGGTATCGACGACCGAACCCGAATGGGAAGTCAAATAGGCCAAGAGCAGGCAGGTAACCATGAACGCCACGGCCATGAAAGTGGTCATTTTCGCCAGAAACGAAGAAGCGCCCGAGCTGCCGAACAACGTCTGTGAACCGGCGCCGCCCAGCATCGCGCCCAGATCGGCGCCTTTACCGGCCTGCAACAAAATCACCAGGATCAAAACGATGCTGGCGATCACGTGGATAATGGAAACCGCGATCATCATGGCAATATCTACCTCAAGGTTTCTACAAAATTCAGGCGCAAGACTATAGCGAGGGAAAACGAAGATTGCAAGGGGTATTTTCCGTCATTCCGGCAAAGGCGACTATCCTCATTATCTTCGTATTTTCAATAAGTTGCCGAAATCCATGTGCCGGTTAACCTCTTTCCCGACCCGGCACGATTGTTCCGAAAACACCGGCGGCCGGCGGGAATTGCCGGGGCGACCCTGAAGGGCCGCCCCGCATCATCGGCGAATCATTTCACTTCCAGCGCGATCGGTTGCGCCAGTGCCTTGGTCGCGGGATCGTAATAGTTGTAGACCTGCGATTGCGGCGCGACAGCCTTCATCGCGAAGACCGCCTTCAACCGGAATGACAGGGTCACGGGTTTGCCCGCCGTGAGTTTATCCAGGTAGAAGGTCACCTGCCGCGCGGTGGTGGAGTACTTGCTGATCTGCCTGCTTTCGACCAGCCGGCCCAGGCTTTCGGAGACCGGCTGGAATCCGGGCGGCACACCGATGTCCACCACGACCATGCCGAACTCGCCCTTCACCCGGTTGGTCACCGTTACGGTGCAGGTGACTTCCTCGTCGACGGCAAGCCGCGTTTTGTCGTACCCGACGGTGATCGCGATCGGTTCCTGCTGGCTCGGCTGTTCGACGAGATTCCACGGAATGTAATACCGGCTGACGACCTGATAGGCCGGGTTGCCCTTGCCGGCGAACGACAACACGACCTCGTTGTCGCCCTCATGCAGGTAGGAACTGGCGTCGATCTGGTGCAACACGTCGGCGTTGTCGGGGTTGATCTTCACCTGGCCGGCGGCCTGACCGTTGACGCGCACCTCGATCTGCCCGTTGATCTCCTGGCCCCCGCCGCGCGCGACATCGAGCAACACCTGCAACGCCCAGACCGTCGCCTGGGTGGAATAATAGGTGCCGAAGGTATCCTTGCTGCGGACGAGGTAATTGACGATGCGATTGACCGTCTGCGGCTGGCGTTTGTCGTGCAGATACGCCAGCGCCGCCAGAGCCGTGGTTTCGATGTCGGCGCTTTGGCCGCGGCTGTTGATCGCCGTCGCTTCGCCGCCCGCCGTCCAATAGCTGATTTCGTTTTCATCGTGGCGCTGGGCGTCGAGCCTCGCGAAAACATCGTCCTTCACCTTGGCGGCGCCCTTGGCGTCGGCCAGGGTCACCGCCAGCAGCGCCAGCGTGTAGGTGTCCTTCGCCTCGGCGTGATGAGCTTCCAGGTAGGACCGCCCTTTGGCCAGGGCCGGCCCCTGATACCCACTGCGGGCCAGCGCCCAGGTCACGTAGGCGGTGTTGCGCAGAACGTCCTTGGCGAACGCGGACGCCACCTGGTCGAGATAATGCTCGGTCGGTTTCCAGGAGCCGTCCGCCTGTTGCTGCCGCGCCAGCCAATCCTGCGTGCGGGAAATGACGTTCGGATCGACGTTGTAGACCCGGCTCATGTCGAAGAATTCCATCAAGCCGTACGCGGTCAGAATGATGTGCGCCGGCGGATTGCCGAACCATTCGAAACCGCCGCCCGGCACCTCGAAGGTCAACAGGCGCTGATAGCCCTGGTTGATGAAGCCCTCGGCCTTCATCTGAATTTCGGGGGTCAGCTTGTTCACCGCTTTGAGGTAGTCGAGCACCATCACGTTCGGATAGGTGGTGGAACTGGTCTGTTCGAAGCAGCCGTTCGGCATGCGGAAGATGTTTTCCAAACCCTCGACGACCTGACTGAGCAGACCGGAATGGACCTTGATCAACAGTTTGCCGGCGCCGGGGATCGCCTCGGCGGGCATCGTGATCGTATGGCGTTTTTCGTTTTCGAGCCGGTCGGACAGATTCTGTTCGAAGAGTTTGCCGTTGGGTTCGACCAGCACGGCGCGCTTGACGGCGTCGCTCTGCTTGCTGCCCTTGGCCGTGACGGTCAACTCGTTGCGGCCGACGTTGAGCGCCTTGAGCGCCAGGTACTCGGCCTTCACCTCGTTCGGGCCGAGCTGCACGGTCCGCGTCAGGCCGCCTTCGAGCAATTCGAACCAGGCGGCGGGCTGAATTTGCAGCGTCACCGTTTGCGGCGTCGGCAGGTAATTGTAAAGGGCGATCGGCACCTTCACGATATCGTGACGGGTCAACACGGCGGGGAAATCCACGTCGATGAAGAAATCCTGGAAGACCCGCACCGGACCCGTGCCGCTGCCGAGCCAACCGTTGCGGCTGACCGCCTGGGCCGCGATGCGCCAGGTGGTGATCGAATCGGCCATCGGCAGGTCGATGCTCGCCCGCCCCTGGCCGTCGGTGATCAACGCCGGATTGACGTACAGCGTTTCGGGGAAATATTCGCGGATGCGGATGCCGCCGCCGGCTTCGGCTTTCGAATCTTCACCGCCCGTCTGATCCTTCTTTTCCTTGTCGAGCGCCTGCTCGGCCGCCACTTCGTTGCGCATCATGCCGCCGCGGGCGGCCGCTTCCGGCATGGCCGCGCCGGCCTTGAACATCACGTCGCCGTCGGCAAAATCCTCAAGCCTTCCCCGGCGGCGGCCGAGTTGCTCGTTCACGGCGACCAGGTCGTCGGGCGTATAGAATTTACGGTCGGGACCGGCGCTGGTGATCTGGTAGACCATCTTGCCGGAAGCATTGAGGCGGTAGGGCGTGTACCAGGGGTCGAGCAAATCGCCGACGGCGATTTCATTCTGCCGGCCGTCGTGTTTTTCGTACAGTTTGCCGATTTCCTTCAGGTCATCCTGCACCTGTTTTTGCAACGCCTCCCGCACCGCGGGCTTCAAATCGTTGGCGATCTGCTGATCGACGGCCGGCTGAAACAGCGGTTCCACGGCGGCCAGCATGACCTGTTGACCGCGTTGCCGCACGGGGTCGCCGTCGGGCCGTAGCACCAGGTCGTCGGGCGTAAAACGGTGAAACTCATAGCGCGGCGTCATCAGTTCCTTTTCCAGCGTGAAGAAAATCTTCTCCAGGCCGGGTTGCATGTCCTGCAAGGCGAAAACCGCCTCGTCCACGATGGTGATCCCCAGCGCCGCCGCCACCGGATGGCCCTGGTTGTCGGCCACCTGGAATGAAATCCGTGCCTGCTCGCCGGGGCGATAGGTGTCGCGGCCCGGCCGGATGTCCACCTGCAAATCGCTTTGCGGCTGCACGTAAATCACGCGGCTGTCGCGGATGAGATTGCCGTTGGGCGAAAAGACGTAGGCCGTCACCGCAATGCCGCCGGTCATCTCGGCGGTGATCGGAATGCCCTTCACGGTCTGATGGCCGGTCAACGTCGCCGAGGAAGTCAGCAGCGTCTGGCCTTCGCGCACGAGGTCGAAGTAGACGGTTTGCGTGGCCTGGGCGCCGGACAGCACCGTGAGTTGCATCGTCTCGCCCAGGCGATAGGTCGGTTGATCCGTCCGCAGCAATAACGGGATGGCTTGCCGTTCGGGACGTAGCCGCAAGGTTTCGCTGACTTCGTTACCGCCTTCGTCCCGCGCGCGGATCGACAGGGTGAAGCCGCTGTCGTTGGGCACGTCGAACGAGAATTCCGCCAGGCCCAGGCGGTCAGAGGCGACCGTGCCCGGCTCGCGCCACCAATTATCGGCCCGCGGCGCCTGGCCGGGACGAGCCTGCAGCCACGCCTTGACCGGCGTGCCGTCGGGAGCGGTCACCAGCGCGTAAATCTTGTTCGGGACACCGCCGACCAACTGGCCGCTCTCGGGAAGCACCTGCACGATCAGCGGCGATTTGGCGACCGGAAACGAACGGAGCGCTTCCTGCGCGTGGCCCGCCGGATCGGTGACGGTCGCGTGCAGTTGGACGCGCGCCTTGCCCTGATCCACCTCGCGGCCGACCAGCGTATCGGGAAGTTTCAATTCGAAGGCGAATCGCCCCTGGTTGTCGGTTTTGCCCTGGATCGTGGCGAAGGTTTCGACGCCGACGATGGTCGCCAAGCCCTCGACGGTCACCGTCCCGCCGTTGACGGGTTTGCCGAAAATGTAATCGGCTTTGAGCGTCCCTTTGATCACGGCGCCGGGCAGATACCACTGGCGATCGCCCTCGATGGCCACCTTGAATTTCGGCAACACATAGCGTTTTACCTCGACCGTTTTTTCCGCCTTGGTTTCGCCGACCAGGGCATGGATCTGGTAAACGCCCATGTTGACTTCGTCGGCCAGGGGGAAATCGGCGTGCAGAATGCCGAACTCGTCGGTCAAGATCTTCTTTTTAAAGACTTTGTTGCCCTTGGAATCCTGCACTTCCAGCCAGGCTTCCTGCCGGGCGACGGGCAGCCGATTGCCGGCCCCGAGCGCCAGGCCCCGCAGATGCATTGTCTGGCCCGGTTGATAAAGCGGCTTGTCGGTGGTCAGCAGGATTTTCGCGTCGTGGCGGACGTTCACGGCATAGGCGATTTCCGTTTCCTGCCCCTGCCATTTGGCCGTCACCTTCATTTGCGGCGCCTCGAACGTCGCGCCGGGAATCGCAAAGCCGATGTCGCAAGTGCCTTGCTGATCAGTCAGACCGGCGTAAACGACCGCGTTTTGTTCCTTGCCCGCCAAGGCGACGCGCACTTCAGCGCCGGTCAGCGGCAGACCGGAAAAACGATCGGCCACCAGAACGCGGATCGCGCCCTGCGAACCGGCCTGGAAGTCCTTCGGCCCCAGCACGTGCAATTGCAGCGATCCCAGCACTTCCGCCAGGCTGAACGATCCGCCGACCGCGGCGCCGCCCTCACCGATCCGATAGCGCAACAAATACAGCGCCTCCTCGCCGTTCGTCGCCGGCAGCGACAAGCGAGCGCCGATCACGCCGTCAACGCGCCGATCGTCGATCGCGGCGGCTTCGACCACCGTCGTGCCGTCGATCCGCGCCAGCCAAACCCGGACCGCGCCGGCGGCGGGCCACGTCTCGTCCTCCGCCGGTCGGATTTCCACCTGCAATCGTCCGTCGCTGATCTGCCCAATCGCCTGCACCTTCCCGACCCGGGCCGCCAGCGGGTCCGGCTTGGCCGCCGTGGTCAGGCAGCTTAGAACGAGCAATGCCAAAAAAAGAACACCAAAGGCCAGCGGTAAGTACCGTTTCTTCGCTTTCATGATCATTCTCCAGTCAAGTTGCCTAACCGGATCGACAAGGCTGCCGGGAAAAAGTTCCCCGGTCGCCGGACAGTGCGTCGAATCGTGTCGGTCAGATCTTATCCCAGTCGATTTCCTTCCAGGCGCGGTGCAGGCTTTCGAGTTCGCGGATCAACCGGTTCAGCGCCTCGGGAATGTTTTCGCGGTCGGAAATTTTTCCCAGCAATTCCAGTTGCAACGCGGCTTCACGGACGCGATCGGCGTTGATGTAGGAGGCGCCGCCCTTCAGCGCGTGCGCCGCGTTGGTCAAGCCCGGAAAATCGCCGTCGGCGACCATTTTCTTCAACACCGCCACCCGCTCGTCGATGTGCTGGACGAATAGATCGACGATGTGCTTCAGAATTCCTTTCTCGCCGTCGTATCGAACCAGGGCCGTCGGCAAGTCCAACACCGCGAGGCCATCGAACATCTCCAACTCCGGGGGGCCGTCGGTGAAGGATAATTCTTGCGGTTCCGCTTTCTCCGACCAGCGGTCGATGATCGCCCGCAAATCGCGTTTGGTGACCGGTTTGCCGAGATAGTCGTTCATCCCCGCGTCCAGGCACCGCTGGCGATCCTCCGCCATCACATTGGCCGTCATGGCGATGATCGGCACCCCGGCATTGGGCCCGGCGATCTGCCGAATGAGCCGTGTGGTCTCGTAACCGTCCATTTCGGGCATCTGCACATCCATGAACACCATCGCGAAGGTTTCGCGCGCAAGCATGGCCAAGGCGTCCCGGCCGTTGTCCGCCACGGCGACGCGGCAGCCGCACTTGTTCAACAGATTGCGTGCCGCCAATTGATTGATGAGGTTGTCCTCCACCAAAAGGACGCGCGGGGCGTCGGCCGGCGGTTCGGCGCCGATCGCTTCCGGTTGAGGGCCCGCGGCCGTGGAACCTTCATCCTTTTCCGTGGCCGGTGTGATCGGCCGGTCCAGCGGCGCGGCTTCCCGGGTCAGCAACACCCGCAACGCCCGCCAGCGGATCGGTTTATCGAGCCGTTCGCCGAAACCCAGTTTGAGCCAACCGGCGGGCATTTCGCGCCCGGAATAATCCATCACCACCAGCCTCGTTTTGCCGTTCGCCAGGATCGCGTCATCTTCTTGCTCGCCGGCACCGGCCTCGCGCAACATTTCGGCGTCGACCAAAACGAGATCATAAGGCCGGCCGCTTGCCGTTGCCGCCGTCACGGTCTGGCAAGTCGACGGCCAGGTGTTGGTGGTCTCCAGCGACAAACCACCATCCCGCAAACAGCCGTCGATGATCCCCTGCACCACCGGATTCTCGTGGGCCAGGAGAATCCGCCGGCAAATCGGGGCGGGTAAATACTCCGCGGCCGTTGGCTCGGCCGCCGGGCCCAACGGCAAACTGAACGAGAAATTCGCCCCCTGCCCCGGTTCGCTGGTTACCGCGATGCGGCCGCCCATCGCCTCGACCAACTGCTTGCTGATGGCCAACCCGAGACCCGTGCCGCCGTACTGCCGGGTGGTGGACGGATCGGCCTGGGTGAAATGCTCGAAGATTTTTTCGTGTTTCTCCGCCGGAATGCCGATGCCGGTGTCGCGCACGGCGAAACGGCCGACCAATTCGCCATTTTCCTCGGTGACGCATTCCACCTGCAGCCACACGAAACCGCGCTCGGTGAATTTGAACGCGTTGTCCAGCAGATTCAGCAGAATCTGCCGCAACCGCAGGCGATCGCCGCGCACCACGCAGGGCGTCCGGGGCGTGCAACCGATCAGAAAATCCAAGCCCTTTTTCGCGGCGCGGGCGGTGAAAATGTCGGCCAGTCGATCGATTTCCTCATCGAGGCGGAACGCTTCGTTTTCCAGTTGCAGCTTGCCCGATTCGATCCGCGACAGATCGAGGATATCGCTGATCAGCGACAGCAGGGTTTCGGCGGAAAGGATCGCCATTTGCAGAAACTCGCGCTGCTCGTTGTTCAGTTCGGTGTCTTCCAGCAGGCTGAGCATCGCGGTGACGCCGTTGAGCGGCGTGCGGATTTCGTGGCTGACGTTGGCCAGAAACTCGCTTTTCGCCCGCGTCGCCGATTCCGCCGTATCCTTGGCCAGCCGCAATTCCTCCTCGTTGCGCGTCCGGAGGATGGCGTTGGCGAACATCTCGCCCAATACGCCAAACAGCTTGAGGCTTTCCTCGTCCCAATCCATTTCGCGCGTTTCGGAATGCAGGTCGAGGAAGCCCATGACCTGCAGACCGTGGGTGATCGGAATCAACAGCAGCGACCGGACGTTCGTTTCGCGCATCATCCGCCGCTCTTCGATCCCTTCCGCGCCGCCATCCTCGACATTGCGGACGAAAACGCGCTCGAAGCGTTTCAACTTGGCCATGGAAAACGGATAGTGTTTCACTGGAAACCGCCGATAACGGTCGGTCATCGACTGGATGCCGGGCATGTCCCATTCGTGCACCAGTTGGGCGACGCTCAGGTCCTCGCTCAGCAGATAAAGGCAGACGCGATCCGCTTTCGCGAAATGCCCGATCGCTTCCAGCGCGATATTGATCGCCACGTCCATCTGGGTGGTCGGCAGACTGATGAAGGACGTCGAAAGCGCCATGATGAGCTGCTCGAATTTGGCGCGATACGCCAACCCCTCCTCGGCGCGGCGGCGCTCGCGTTCTTCCCGTTGCTTTTTAATCATCGAAAGCAGCAGCGGCGCGACGTACTCGGCGGTGCTTTCCAGCAGCAGACCGTCCTCGTCGGTGTAATCCCGGTCGCGATTCACCGCGATCAACATGCCCAGAACGTGATCCCCCTGGATGACCGGCACACAGAGGGCGCGGTGGATGGGTGGGTGCCCCGGCGGCGTCGGTTGCGCTTCGTTGCGGTAAAGAAAATGCCGCGCGCGCAACGTATCGCTCCACAATGCGGACCACCGTTCCGGCGGGAAGATCGCTTCACGTCCCGTCCGCGGGTAGTGCGACCGCAAATTCGGCGACGACATCGGGCAAACCAGATTGCCGGCTTCGTCGAGATAGGCCAGCACCCCGTCCGGGCTTTGAATTTCGCCCAAAATAATTTGCAGGACCTCCCGCAGAATGACGTCCTCGCGATCGTTGAGAAACGCGTGCGCGATACGGTTGCGCAATTCCAATTGCCGTTCGCGATCGAGCAGAATGCGCTCGGAACGCTCGCGTTCGGTGATGTCGCGCGAAACGCCGAATAAAGCCGGCTGATCGTTCCATTTGCCGTGGGTCACCCGGGTTTCCACCGGAATCGACTCGCCGGTCTTGGTCAGCAGCGGGATGGTGCAAACGTCGATGTGCCCACCGATCATCACGCCGATGATCCGGCTGGCTTCCTCCCGTCTTTCCGGCGGATGCAACAGGAGAATCGGTTGGCCCAGCAACTCCTGGGGTTCGTAACCGAGCCGCTTTCCGACCACCGGATTGCAATGGAGGATTTTCCCATCCTGGTCGAGAATAAAGACAAATTCCTCGAGGCAATCGAACAGGCTCTGCAAATTTTGCCGGCTGGTGCGGGTGGTCTCTTCGGCGCGTAAACGGCCGAGAACGCCGCCGATTTGCAGGGAAACGGCCTCCAACGCGTTGCGGGCGACTGGCGTAACCTGGCGCAAGCGGCGCGAACCCATATTGAAGCAAGCGATCATCCGTTCCTCGTAAAGAATCGGAATGATCGCCAGCGAATGAAATCCTTCCGCCTCGATCTGGAAGCGGTGGCCTCCCTTCACCTCCTCGATGTTTTTAAAATAGGGCTTTCCGGCATGCGCGAGACGCGCTTGAAGGGAGTCGAGGGAATAATACGAAACCTCATTCAGGAATTGCGTCGAAAGACCCTGGTGCGCCGCCAGCCACAAATCGCCGTTTTCATCGACCAGATAAATGCCGCCGCCGTCCATTCCGGAAATTTCGATTGCGGTCTTCAGGCAGACTTTCAACGCTTCCGGCAAATCGATGATCGTGGTCAGCGTCGTCGCCAATTCGTGCTGCACCCTCATCGATTCCTCGATGCGCCGCCGTTCCGTCACCTCGCGACCGGAGACCAAAACGGTCCGCGCTTTTCCGTCGGCGTCGAGTTCGGGAATCAACGACCAGTCGAACCAGGACGAATCCGGCGTCGCCAATTCGACGCGATGCGATTTCCGGGAACGAAAAGTCTTTCGGAGGTGCTCCCGGTAACGGGCGGCGTAGGGAAGGGGAAAAATCGGATCGTCCAGGGAGATCCCGTTGACTTCTTCCGCCGCGACGCCGATCAATTTGGCGGCAACGGGATTGGCGTAAAGAATGCGCAGGCGGGAATCGAAACGGAGAATGGCGTCGTGCGAATTTTCCGTCAACAGCTTGAAGCGCGCTTCGCTTCCCAACAACTCCCGGTATGCCCGGTCAAAGTCCCGTCGCTGTTGGCGAACCGCGCGTTGTTGAACCAGGTTTTGATAAATAAAACCGGCTAGATGGACGGCATAGGTCGGCAGCGTCAGATTTATTTGATCGAATTGGCGGGCCTTCTTCCCGCCCAGCAGAAGCATGCCGACGCAACGGCGACCGCTGACGACCGGAACAATCAAACGGCAACGATCCGGAAATAATTTGCCGGTTTCGTTTTTTTCAGAGCCTTCATCCTGGCGGAGATCGGGGAGGTACCGAATCTGGCGGCGCTTCGCCGCTTCGTTGAACAGGCCGCGATTCACCGCCAGCTCAAGCCGTTTTTTTTCGTCCTCTCGATAGCCTTTGGTTTGGTACAGTCGAAAGCGACCGGAGCCGGGATCGAGGAGAAAAACTCCAAGGTACGCATTTTTCGCCGCGGCTTCGCCCGCGTTCCCAAGCGCCGCCGCAAGTTTCGGTAAACTGGTAACGGATGAAAAATCCGTGGCGATTTTTTCAATTTCCCGCCCCAAGGCAATGCCGTGCGGATCGGGCATGCAACATTCCTTTGATAGAACCAACCGGGTTGAATTCAGAGTAGAACAGATCGGCCATTCCGAGCAAGGGCATTTATCGAATCAAGGCGGAGCCTTTATCAGGTGGGTCTTATCTCGGCCGAATCGTCGCTACTCATTGGAAAGTGGTGATTTTCGATAAAAAATGATCACCGTCACACAATGATACTCATTGTCACTGGACTGCTTGACATCTTTATCCACGATATCAATGTCGGGATTGGCGTTCAACCAGCGCGTGATCACTTCACCGAGTTCTTCGCGCTCTTTTGCTTTGGTGGCAGTAAAAACCTTCACCGCATTAAACAAACTCATCGAAAAGACCTCCTTTTATCCTATTGCTGAACAACCAGTGTTGAAGTATGCCCGGACAAAATACAGAAAGAAACAGGATTTGGCAAGCTAGAAAATAAAAAAAAAGAATGTAACTTATTGAAATGACACTCAATCACTATATTCTCTAAAAAGTGATAAACAACGACGGCTTTCTTCAATATCACGTCAGAATAATTTGCCGTAAACCTGAACCGGCTTCACCGCCGAATATAAAAAAAGCAAATTGATGTCATATATTTACATTCTAAACAATATTCCGGAAGCGGCTTATACCCGATGATTTTGTGTCAATTTCCCTTGCTGCTATAGATATCAACGACAGTAACATGGCGCTTTTACAATAATAAATCCATTCGTTCACCCGCCGTTTCAGCTTTAACCGGAAATGTCGACTTCCCGCCTCGATGTTGACGGACATTCTTCAAAATGACATGCTTGATCGCATGACGATTTTACTCCACATTTGCTGCGCGCCCTGTAGCATCGTCCCGATCGACCGCTTCCGCGCCGAGGGAGTCGATCTACTCGGCTGGTGGTTCAATCCGAATATCCACCCTTACACCGAAAACGAAACCAGGCGGACAACCCTTGAAAAATACGCGGAAAAAATCGCCTTACCCATCCGGTGGCGAAACGAATACCGTCTCGAGGATTTTTTACGCGCGGTGGCGTTCAACGAAATGAATCGTTGCCGGACCTGTCTGCGCTGGCGACTGGAAACCGCGGCGGTCGAAGCCAAGTCGGCCGGTTGCGAAGCCTTTTCCACCACCCTGCTTTATTCCAAATACCAGCCTCACGAGCTGATCGCCGAAATCGGCGCGCAAGTTAGCGAGGCAAAATCCATACCGTTTCATTACCGGGATTTCCGGCCGTTCTGGCGCGAAGGAGTGGATCGCAGTCGGGCGGAAGGCATGTATCGCCAGAAGTACTGCGGCTGCATTTACAGCGAGAAGGAGCGTTATCTAGGAAAAAAGGACTCGCCAGCAGCCTCTTCAAGTGTTGCAAATCCACAACATACATAGTTGCAACTCAACTACAGTAAGGCCAAATCCGCCTCTCCGCGTATCAAAAATGCATCGGTAAAATTAATTCTATGTTGCTGTTTTTATTTGCATTTAATACAAACGCCCTTCGCCGGAAACCATGGCACACCAATTGCTTACTCTTCTAGCTGATCGTAGCCGGTTTTACTACCGGCAAGGAGAAGACGGGAAAAATGGATTATCAACAAACCATAGCCGCCGCGGTTCATTGCAGCGGCATCGGGCTCCACACCGGGAGCAAGATCACGCTGACAATTCGCCCGGCGCCGCCGGATTCAGGCATTGTTTTCTTCCGCACCGATCTGGTGGGCAAACGAAAGGTGCGCGCCACGGCAAAAAGCGTCGGCGGCACCAATTTCGCCACCTCCCTGATCGGCGACGGGTTTGTCATCAGCACCATCGAACACTTGATGGCCGCCCTGCACGGTCACGGCATCGACAACGCGCTGGTCGAAGTGGACGGTGACGAATTGCCCATCATGGACGGCAGCGCCGCCGCGTTCAGCTATCTGTTCAACAGCGCGGGATTGAAATCCCATCAGGTTCCCAAACGGTACATGCAGATCCTCAAACCGGTGGTCATCACCGAAGGCGACAAGCGCGCGGCGCTCTACCCGGCTGACGGCTTCGCCCTGACCTACGAAATCTCTTATACCCATCCGGCGATCCAGAATCAGCGCTTCGATATCGTGGTGACGCCGCAGAGCTTCCAATCCGAACTGGCCAACGCGCGGACGTTCGGCTTTCTGGCCGAAGTCAACCTGATGCGCGAGAGCGGCCTGGCCAACGGCGGCGGGTTGGAAAACGCCATCGTGCTGGGCAACTATTCGGTGCTCAACGCCGGCGGCCTGCGCCACCCCGACGAATTCGCCCGGCACAAAGCGCTGGACATGCTGGGCGACCTTTATATGGCCGGATACCCGATCCTCGGCCGCGCGCACGGATTCAAAAGCGGCCATGCCATGAACCACAAGCTGGTCATGGCCCTGCTGGAAGACAAAAAGGCCTGGCGGCTCGTCGACGGGCGCCCGAACCGCAACGCGGTGGCGGACGAACGGCAAGCCGTTCAGGTTCAAGCTACTTGATCCATTCCGCATCTCAAGTCGCGCGCTCGATCGGGCGCGCTTTTTTTTATTGAAAAAGCGGCGCCGCTCGGCTCCCGTTCGAATCCGCCGTTTTACGGGTGGTGCTGGCCTTTTGTCCATTTTTTTGCTATTTGCTTTGTATTCGGCCAACTCGAAGGGAGAGGACAATGCGATCGGCACGTTTTGTCGTCATTTTCCTTATATTGATAATGTTGCTCGCCTGCGGCGGCCCGCCGAAACCGCATTTTACCTGGCGGGAACCGGTCGATATCAATTCAGCCTTACCGGGCAGAATCGCCCTTTTCGTCGATGCGTCCTACGTGCGCCGCACCGATGAAAAACGTCTTTACTTCTCGATCGAGGAATCCATCGACCTGGGCAAACTGATCAACGACCAGGCCGAAGCCGCGCTGACCGGCAGCAAATATTCCCTGGCCCTGCAAAAACGCTTTTTCATCGGCGCCTATCGCGAACGCGAGGCCCTGGTGGCCGACCGTCCGGGCATCGCGCTCTATCAGCGACCCGCGCCGCTGCATCAGGATCCCGAGGCCTGCCGAACCGAAAAATCGACTAACGAATTCAGGCAACTCTGGCAAATTACCCGCAGTGTCCTGATCGGCCAAACCGACAAATTTCCCGAACAACTCACCAAGGAGTTGGGCGCGCGCTATCAAATCGACACGTTGGCGATGGTCGTCGGCATCTCGCGTAAAAACGACGATACGAACCCGATGCCGCCGCCGTTCGATCCGCGTTCGGCGCTGGACGACCTGTCGGCTTCGATCCTCGCCGTCGTCATGGTTCGGGCGATCGACGGCGTGGTGGTCTATCAAGCCATGACTTCGATCCCCGGCCCGCAGCGCGACAGCACGATTCGCGGCGCGGTGGATACGGCGTTCAACGGCCTGCCGTTGCACCAGCGGCAAGTCCCCTATCCGACGCCGGTGGTCAAGCAAGCGGCGGAAAGCGGCGAAGCGACCGAACCGATGGATTCGCCGTGGCTGCAAAATCCGGAAGCCGAGAAGCCCGGTGATCAAGCGCCGGCTTTCATCACCCCGGCCGAGGGGCGTCCGGCGACGATCGTCGGCCAGGAAAAAGTTTTCTTGTTGCGCCGCCCCGGCGCGATGGGCGACCCGATCGCGACCGCCGTCCTCGGCACCAAGATCAAGGTGCTGAAAAAAGAAGTGAATTGGTATCTCGTCGCCTTGCCGGACGGCCGCAGCGGTTGGGTCTATTACAAATGGGTCGATTTTTATTGATCGTTCGCGCCGACCGAATACCCGCCTGATCGCCTCCCGCCGCCGGCCGATGAACCGGGCGGTTGTTATTCCGCGAAAATCGCCGTAATTTTCTATTGATTGAGACGGCCGCGAAAGACGAGTCCGGAGAATTGACCAGACCGTTTGCCGATAAATACGAATTCATCCGTCGCCTGGGAATCGGCGGCATGGCCGAGGTATATCTGGCGCGGCAGCACGGCGTCGCCGGCTTCGAGAAACTGGTCGCCGTCAAGCTGATCCGGCCGGATCGCGAAGGGCAAAAACAATTCGTCGAGATGTTCATCGACGAAGCACGCACCGCCGCGCAGCTCGATCATCCGAACGTCGTGCAGGTCTACGATTTCGGCAACGCCGACGGCAGTTTCTTTCTGGTGATGGAATTCGTGCACGGCTTCAGTCTGGCGCATTTGCTGGCCCTCTGCGCCGAGCGGCACCGGGAATTTCCGGTTTCGCTCAGCCTCGCGGTGATGTCCTCGCTTTGCCGCGGATTGGATTACGCCCACCGGAAGACCGATCTGAACGGACGGCCGCTCAATCTCATTCATCGCGACATCGACACCCAGAACGTTTTCGTCTCGTTCGAGGGGCAGGTAAAGCTCGGCGACTTCGGCTTGGCTAAGGCCAGCACCCGGCTGCACGAATCGACCGACGGCACCTTGAAAGGCAAAGTGAACTACCTTTCGCCGGAGATGATTCGCGGCGAACCGCTCGATCAGCGCGCCGATATTTTCGCGCTCGGGGTCGTCCTTTATCGTTTGCTGACAGGCCGCCTGCCGTTCATGGCCGACGGCGTGCCGCAAATCCTCGAAAACATCAAGCTGGGACGCTACGTCCGCGCCGGCGAGGCCAGGCCCGATCTGCCCGCAGCACTGGCGGCCATCGTCGATCGCGCCATGGCGACCGATCGCACGGCGCGATTCGGCTCGGTCGCCGAAATGCTCGCCGAATTGGAAGCCTGTCGGACGGCCGAATTGTCGGGCGACAACGCCGCCATGCTGCGCAAGTTCATCCACGCCCATTTCGCCGATCTGGCGGCGGCGCCGATCCTGCCGCCCGGCACGGACCCGCGCGAAGAGGCCGCCTTGAAAACCGTGCTGACCGGCCGCCCGGGAGAGAAAACCCGCGACCGGACGCTCGTCAAACGGCAGACCGCGGTAACCGTCGCCATCGACGACCGCAAACCCGGCCGCGCCAAACCGGTGATGCTCGGCTCGCTGCTCATCGCCCTAGTGCTGGCGGCGCTGGTTCTTTTCCAAACCTACCGCTCGCCCACGCCCGCGATCCCCGAATCGACGCCGGTGTCGTCGCCCCCGGCGCCGCCGCCCGTTCCGGCCAACGCGGAAACAACACCCGCAGCCGCGCCGCTCGCGCCCGTCGCCGCCGTCACGCCCGACGCCGCCGTTGCGGCGGGCGGTTTTCTGATCGTCGACGCCAAGCCGGCCGACGCCGAGTTGTACCTGAACGGGAAATTCCTCGGTTCGGCCGCCGTCAAGAAAAAGTGGCCCGCGCCCGCCGCCACCCCGCTGCTGATCACGGTAAAAAAGACCGGCTACCTGCCGCGCGAAAAATCCATTCAGCTCGCAGCCAACGAAACGCGGAAACTCGACTTTGAGCTGACCGCCGCGCTGGGGGTGCTCAACATCGGCGCCGACGTCGGCTGCGAAGCCACGGTGGACGGCAAGCCGGCTGGTTCGACGCCCATCGCCGCCTTGTCGATCGGCGTTGGCCCGCACCAGGTTTCCTGCGTCAATTCGGCGGTCGGCGCGACGCTCACGAAGAGCGTCACGGTCACCGGCGTGCAGACGGCCAAGGTTTCGTTCACTTTTCTGGCTTCGTTGAAAGCCGAGGTCAGCCCCTGGGCGGAAATCTACCTGGACGGCGTCAAACTCGGCACGACGCCACTGAATAAGTCGGGAATCAAACCGGGCGACCATCTGGTCCGGCTCGTCAACAACCAATTGGGCAAGGACGTATCGTACACCAAGCATTTTGAGGCGGGCGCGACGGTGACGATCGCCGAAAGCTTCGCCAAATGAGGATTTTCGCATGCGGCGCGTGATGTTTCTCTGTTGCTTGCTCGGCTGCCTGCTGGGATCGGTCGCCGTCGCGGCCGCGCAGGCGTCCGATCCGTTGGCCGAGGGCAAGGCCGCCTACGAGGCGTTGGATTTCGAAAAAGCGCTGCTCCTGTTGCAGCAGGCAGTCGGGATGCCGTCGCGTTACACGCCCGGCGAACTGGCGGAGGCGCATCGCTACCTCGCGATGACCCTCCTGGCCTACAACCGGGCCGACGAGGCGCGCGAGCAATTCGTGCAAGCCTTGCGGGCCAACCCCGACCTGGCGTTCGATCCGGATCTGACCTCGCCGAAAATTTTGCAGGCCTTCGCCGAGGCCAAACGGATTTTCGAGGAAAAATACGCCCGGCCCGCCGCCAAGAATGAACCGTTGCCGACCGGGCACACCTGGCGCTGGCCGACCGGTTGGACCCTGATCGGCATCGGCGGCGCCTGTCTGGCGACGTCCGGCGTCACCTATGGATTGGTGTGGGACACCTACGGCAAATACCAGGCCGAGGACGAGGACCAGGACAAGCTGGACCGGCTGAAAAAGCAAGGCGAAACCTACGAGGCCGTCAGCGGCGTCAGCCTCGGCGTCGGCGCCGTGCTGACCGGTCTGGGCATTTATTTCGCGGCGACCGACCACCCGCGTCCCGTTCATGAAAGTTCGCTGTGGCCGCCGCTCGTGTCGCCGCTCGGGCCCGCCGGAACGACCGGCCTGACGATGGGATGGAGGTTCCAATGAAACGAAAGGAATCGATCCTGCCGCGCGGGCGATTCATCAGCCTTTTGCTTTGCTTGCTGCTGGCGGTCGGCGGCCTGACGGGATGCCCGACGTTCGATAAAACGATCGAGGACGACGCGGACACGTCCGACGACGACAACGACGACAACGACAGCGCCGCGGACGACGACGACGACGATAACGACAACGACGACACCGCCCCCGGATTCGGCGATTACGTGCTGTGGGCGATGGGACGCGACCGGCAGACCGACGCCGGTGTGTTGCTGGTTTCCGACGGCGGATCCTGGTTCAATTATCCGCTGTCGCCCGATCTGCCGGGCGAGAACTGGAATCTGATCGCCGGCGGCGCCAGCGCCGTAGGCCGCGGAATGCTGGTCGGCAATATCGATCACGACGGATCAAGCCTCGGTTTTGGTTTGCGCGTCAAGGAAAACGCACTGACGCCCGAAGTCCCGTCGTTTCAAAGCAATGATTGGGAAGTCAGCGGCGTCTCGTTTCTGCCGTCGGGCACCGCGACTCTCGGGTGGGTCGTCGCCACCGATCTGGACGACCAGGCCGGCGCGATCTTCCGCCTGGGCACCGACGACTGGAATCAGGAGGACATCACTTTTACGGGTGAAAAATGGTCGCTCGTCGCCATTTCGATGCTCGACCAATATACCGGCTTTGCGTTCGGCTCCATCAATGTCATCGGTCAAAGCAAGACGAACGGCCTGGCGTTGCGAAAAAGCGGCAGCACCTGGGTGCGAAAAAGCCTCCTGCCCGGATTGTTGAATTCCTGGGCCCTGAAAGACGGCCAAATGGTCGACGAAACCAACGTCTGGGCGGTCGGGGCCGAGGAAAAATTGGTCGGGAAGAATACCGGCCTCGTGCTTCACGGCGACGGCGCCGACGATTGGTCGCAATTCGACGTGCCGGATATCGGCAGCCAGAATTGGCTGCTCAATTCCGTCTCATTCGTTTCCTCGATCTTCGGTTTCGCCGTCGGCGACGACCTGGACAACGACGAGGGCGTGATCCTGGTTTTCGACGGCCCGGTCGAATCCGCATCCTGGGAAAAAATGACCGTCCTGGGACTGGCCAATACCTGGTCGGCGCAACAGGTGGAAATGCGTTCGAATACCGACGGTTACCTGGTCGGGTACACCATCGATACCAAACAGGGATTGCTGCTTCACTTCAACGGCGATGCCTGGAAAGTGGTTTCGCTGGACAGCGTCTACCAATGCAGCGATTGGATGCTGTCCGGTTTCGCTTACGTGCCCTGAAAAGATCGCTTGTTTGCCACTTATTGATTTTTTATCTCAATAGCATTGACCTGATCCCCGCTCCATCCTTATCTTTCAGTTAGAGGAAGAAACGAGCGCCGCCAATGCGGCCGATCCCTCAAAACGGGAGTGAAAACCATGGCGACCTTACTGTCGAACCCAAAAATCACTCATGATTTCAGCTATATTCCAAAAAAAGATGGTCAAGCGCCGAAGCCCGACGTGAAAGCCGACGCCCTGACGATCACTTCCACGAGTCCGGCGACCGGGGAGTACCTGGGAACGGTGTCGGTGACCGCGCGCGAGGAAGCCCGCGCCGCCGTCCGCCGGGCAAGAATCGCGGCGAAAAAATGGGCGGAAACCTCGATCGAGGTGCGCGCGCAATATTTGAAGCGGGCCAACCAGTACATTTACGACCATTTCGAGCGCATCGTCGAAACCATTTCCAAGGAAAACGGTAAACCGCGGACCGAAGCCGAAATCACCGACCTGCTGCCGGTGATCTACCACAACATCTATTACGCCCGTCACGCGGAAAAACTGCTGCGCGACCGAAAAATTCCCTTGCGGTTATGGAGCTTCATCGGCAAGGCCAGCTATCAACGCTACGTGCCGTGGGGTGTTTTGGGCGTCATTTCGCCCTGGAATTATCCGTTCGGCATTCCGATGACGCAGATCGCCATGGCGTTGATCGCCGGCAATGCCGTTGTCCTCAAGCCCAGCAGTTCGACGCCGCTGACCGGCGAGATCATCCGGCAAATCTGGGAATCGACCGGCCTGCCCAAGGACGTGCTGACCGTCATTCAGGGTCCGGGGCGACTGGGCGAAGCGCTGATCGAAGAGCCGGCGGACCGGCTGATCTTTACGGGCAGCGTCGCCATCGGCCGCCACCTGGCGAAACTGGCCGCCGAAAAATTGTTGCCGATCACCCTTGAACTGGGCGGCAAGGATCCGGCGATTGTGCTGGCCGATGCCGATCTCGAGGCGGCCACCAGCGGCATTCTCTGGGGCGCGATGGCCAACGCGGGCCAGACCTGCGCCGGGATCGAGCGGGTGTACGTCGAGCGGCCGATTTACGACGAGTTCGTGCGGCGCATCACCGACAAGGCCAAGTCCCTGCGGGTCGGCGCCGACCGGGATTTCGACAGCGACCTGGGCGCGATCACCAACCGCGGCCAATTGGAAACGATCGACCGCCAGGTTCGGGAAGCTGTCGCCCAAGGCGCGAAAATCGAGACCGGCGGACGGATCGTCGAGGACTGCTGCGGCGATTTTTACGCCCCGACCATCCTCACCAACGTCCGGCACGGCATGGCGATCATCTGCGAGGAAAATTTCGGGCCCGTGCTGCCGATCATGCCGTTCGACACGATCGACGAGGCGGTCCGCCTGGCTAACGACACCCGGTTCGCCCTCTCGGCCAGCGTCTGGACAGGCAGCAACCGGCGCGGTCGCGAAATCGCCCGGCAATTGGTGGCGGGCACGGTCACCATCAACGACAGCTTGTACACCTACGCGCTGGCCGAAACGCCGTGGGGCGGCTATCGCGAATCGGGCATCGGTAAAACGCACGGCGAGGAAGGTTTGCTCGAAATGGTCCGGCCGGTGCACATCGCCTACGACCGCTTCCCGCGGATCAAAAAACCGTGGTGGTATCCGTACGACGAGAATTTTTCGGTGGCGTTCGGCGCGGCGGTGAAGGCGCTGGCGGGCAAGGATGTCGTCCGCTCGCTCTGGAAAGCGGCGGCGAACCTGAATTTCCGCGGCAAACTGTAGAACCTACGTCGGGCGGCGAAGTCATTCGCTTTGCCGCCCGACCGATAAGCGACTCCTACATCATCCCCATATGATCGTCATCATGATGGTTGACATCACAATCGCCCCAATGGTGGTGATTGCCGTTGTCGGCATCTTGCCCGTCGTCCCACCAATTGGCGCACCGATCATGGAGTTCGCCCAGAAACCCGCGCATCAAGCCGACGTGTTCGGTACGGGCCGCGGCGCAAGTTTCCAGATCGGCCGATTCGGCGCACCGTTCGTGCAGATCGTTCAAAGCCTGCCGACAGCCGTCCAGGTCCAGCCGCATTTGATGCATGCGATCGCCGTCCATCATGTGCCCGCCCCACAGGCATGAACCCTCGACGTTGCCGGTCGCACCGCCGCCGGGTTCGCAATAGGCCGATTCCTTGCATTGATCGACCATGCGGTCATAAAGGGAATCAAGCTCGTCCAGGTCGTCTCCGGCTTGGCGGTAATAGCCGTCGAACCCCGCCACCGGGCTTGTTTCAGCCCCGTATTGTGCCACTTTCTCATTCAGGCGGTTGATCGTCTGGAGGAACAATTGCTCGGTATCCGAGACGTAAACGTCCGAGCCCGAATCGGAATCCGCGGAATCGTCATCGGATGAATCGCACGCCAGAAACAGGAAGCCGGCGAGCAGCGCAAGAGAACCAGCGATAATCAGCAATCTCATTTTCCGCCCCTTTTTTATCGGCTTCATCCAATTCCTCGCCTAGAATTTAATCACGGATCCAGATTGAAAGAGGACAAATCGACGCTGCTTTTATTTACGGCCAAAGTGCGACAAAATCGGGCGAATCTGCCGAAAGGGCGACCAAAAATGAACAGGACATTCTGGCTGCTCATCCTCGCCGGCCTGCTGGTTTTTTCGTTTTCCTGCGACAGCGGCGACGATGATGACGACGATCCGGACGACAACGATGACGATGATGCGGCCGGCGACGATGATAACGACAATGACGATAGCGCCGATGACGACGATATGACCGGCGACGATGATGACGACGACAACGATGACGACAACGATGACAACGACAATGACGACAACGACGATTGGGACAACAGCCATCGGTGGGGATTCGTCGTCGTCGGCGAGGGTTTCGTTTCCTCGAACGTGATCGGGACGGACTATTACAACTACGTTTCCGCGTCGTTCTCCGATCCGGCGGAAGCCGCCGGTTGGAATCCGCCCGTCGAAAGCGCGGGCGACTGTGATCGTTACTATTACGATTACGACAACAACCCGGATTACGACTACTACAACGGCGGAACGGTCACGGTGACCGGCGCGGCCGTTTCGCCGATCCACCTGAATCCCGTCGCCTATCTTTACGGGTATTACTATCAGGCCGATTACGACTCGACCGCCGTCGGCGACCTGTTCGGCCCGGGTGACACGATTCATTACTCCACCACCGGCAACGGTTCGATCCCGGCTTTTTCCGGGCAACTCGACGCGCCGGGAACGGTCACGGTGACGCAACCGGCGAATTTCGATTCGCTGATCAGCCTGCCGACCGGCGACCTGACGCTGGCCTGGCAACCGGGCGACGGGAAGTGGGTGTCGGTCGCCATCACCACGGTGAAGAACAACCAGGCCCAATCGATCAGTTGCCTGGCCGACGACGAAGACGGGTCGCTCACCGTGCCCGCCTCGCTGATGGCTGATTTGTACGGCGATCCGCTGTCGTTTTCGGTCACCGTGACCCGCATCGCCGTGCAACGCGCTTCAGCGGGCGGCAAGGATCTCGATTTCGAGATCACGACCTATCGCGGGCGGAACTATCAAGCGACGGATCAATGAACCCGGACCGGACGATGAAAACGGCGCCAGCCGATTCGAAACGGGCCGCGCGCCGGTGGTGGCCGGCGATTGTATTCGGCTTGCTTCTGCTGGCTGCGCCGGCGCGAAGCGGTGAACTGTTCCAGACCGGTTATCGGCCGCTGGACCCGCTGGCACCACTTTCGCCCCTCCGTTCCACCCTGGCCGGCGCGCCACGTTTTCACCTTACCGTCCGCGCCGATCTGGCCGTGCAACGCAATCCCAAACATGAGCCGCTGCACGTTTATCTGCCCCTGCCCGCCGACGCGCCCTATCAACAGATTCACTGGTTCCGGTTACAACCGGAACCGGCGGAAATCCGCCAGACACGCGACGGTTATCGGATCGCGGTCTGGGACTGCGGTCGGCCGGCGCCCGGGACGGCGATCGACATCGTTTACGAAGCGGAAGCCAGCCTGGGCCGGATCGAATGGGAGATCGAGCCGAACAACGCCGGCGTACTCGGCGAAATCCCGCCGGCTATCACGCGGGAATACCTTGCGGACCGGGAATCTTACGCTCTGCAAAATCCGCTGGTGATTCAGGCGGCTCGGGAAGCGGCCGGCGACAACCAGAACCCGCTGGCGATCTTGCGCGGTGTCGTCCGGACCGTAAAGAAGCGGCTTTCCTACCGGCTCGACAACGTGAAAAACGACGCCGGCGCGACTCTGGCCCAGGGCCATGGATCCTGCACCGAGTATGCTTTCGCGATGATCGCCCTGGCCCGCCGCAGCGGCTTGCCGGCCCGTTACGTCGCCGGCCTTCACGCGCGCCCGGTCGTTCCCGCCGCCGCCAAACTGCATAAGGCGAACCACAAAATCGTCGAATTCTATCTGCCGCGCTACGGCTGGCTGCCCGTCGACACCACCAAAGCTTCGCTGAAATTCGACGACCCGAAGGGAAAAATCACCGGCCGGATCGATCGGACGATGATCTATTTCACGCACGAGCCCGAGGCCGACGCCGCGCCGCTCGATCCCCGCGTCCATCTGTTCACCGCCACCTCGGGCGAACCCGATTCCGCTTTACTAATTAAAAAGCGCTCGACCGTTACCTGGGAAAAGAAGTAAATTTTCAAATCCCCAGTTGTTTCCCTAACCGGCGTCGAGTTTTTTGTTTTTCTTGCCTAACGAAAAAAACCGCGATACGATGAATCATCGTTTTTTCTGGCAAATTGATGGCCAACAGGCATTTTTTCGCTGACGGGAGGCGCGTCATGATCGTCACCGGCGTCGAAATTTTCGTCAAAAGCGAGTTCGTCGAGCTGTTTATCGCCGCCACGCGCGCCAACCACGAAGGCGCGATCGCGGAACCCGGCAACCTGCGGTTCGACGTGCTGCAGGCCAAGGACGATCCCACGCGCTTTTTCCTTTACGAAGCCTACGAATCCGAAGCGGCGGCAAAGGCACACAAGGAAACGCCGCATTATCTGAAATGGCGAGACACCGTGGCCGACTGGATGGCGCAACCGCGGGTCGGCACGCCCTATCGCGTGCTGTTCCCACCCGACGCAAGTCACTGGTAGCGCCGCCCGACGGTCCGCGCGGCAACCGGGGAGGACGCGATGCGGATCGAGTTGGATGCAAGCGGTTCGGTCGAGGGATTGGGGCAACTGATCCAAACGGTCGCGGCCGATCCTCGCACCCAGGGTTTGCTCATTCTGGCCGGCGACGATAATCAATTTACGCCGGAACAGGTCGACCCGTTGCTGCTCCAGACGACCTTGCCGTTGTTCGGCGGCGTTTTTCCGGGCATCATCTACGGCCGCAACAAGCTGATGCGGGGAACCATCGTCGCCGGGCTGCCCAAGCCGCCGAAGGTGCACGTGATCGCCGGCCTGAGCGACATGGACACCAACTACGACGACCTGATCGACGAGCGAATCCGCGAGATCGATAAAACACGGACGATGTTCGTCTTCGTCGACGGTCTGGCCCGCCGCATCAGCGCCCTGATCGACGGCCTCTTCAACGTCTTTGGCCTGGAATTCAATTACCTGGGCGGCGGCGCCGGCTCGCTCAGCCTGAAGCAAAAACCCTGCCTGTTCACCAATCGCGGCCTGCTGGCCGATTGCGCCGTGCTGGCCCTGTCGGAACTGGAGAGCGGCATCGGCGTCGCCCACGGCTGGCGGGCGATCGGCGGCCCGTTTTCGGTCACCGAGTCGGACCGCAACATCATCCGCTCGCTCGATTGGCGCCCGGCGTTCGACATCTACAAAGACCTGGTTGAAAAAAGTGCGCGGGTGAAAATCACCGACGTCAACTTTTTCGACATCGCCAAGTACCACCCCTTTGGCATCAGCAAGATCGGCACGGAGCGCGTGATCCGCGACCCGCTGCGCAAATTGGAGGACGGTTCGCTGGTTTGCGTCGGCGAGGTGCCGCCGCAAGCCCTGGTCGACGTCATGACCGGCGACGTCAACAGCCTGGTGGACGCGGCGGGAATGGCCCTGAACCTGAGCCTGGATTCCTACCGGGGCCCGGAAGCCGCCGAACGCACCGTGCTGTTCATCGACTGCATTTCCCGCGTGCTGTGCATGCAAAACGAATTCGAGCAGGAGTTGGAAGCCGTCCACCTGCGCGATACGCCGATGATCGGCGCGCTGACGATCGGTGAAATCGCCAACAGCGGCAAGGACTATCTGGAATTCTACAACAAGACGGCCGTGATCGGCGTGCTGGAGAGTTGATGGAACGCTTCGCCAAACAGATCCGCAGTTTGCTGTACGAAGTGGCGATGAACACCGGTACCAGCCTGAGCCTGCGGCCAATGCTGCGGCAAAGCCTGTCCACGCTGATGCGCAAACTGAATTGCTCGGCCGGCTGCATCTACCGCTTCCGGCCGGAAACGCCGCCGAGCGCCGCCGAAATGGTTTTTTCGATTCCGCGAAAAATCAGCCACCAGCGCGCCCTGGAAGCCGCCGAAAGCCTGATCCCCTCGCTGCCCGTCGGTTCCACCGAGCCGCTGGTCGGCAGTGTGGGCGACGAAGCCTTTTTCTATCTCCTACCCCTGCCCGCGTTCGGCTTGATGGTATTGTTGAAAAACGGCGACCCCCTTCATCCGTTGATTCTGAAAGCGATCGCGCCGCTGCTGGAGCGTCTGGCCGAGGCCGCGCAAGCTTGCCTGCAAAGCGAGGGCCTGCGACAGGCGCACGACGAACTCGAATTGCGCGTCGCCGAGCGGACGGCCGAACTGGCGCGGATCAACGAGGAACTGCGCCACGAAATTTCCGAACGCCGCCGGGTGGAAGCGGAAATCATTCAGGCCAAACAGCAGGCCGAGACCTCGAATCGGGCGAAGAGCGAATTTCTGGCCAACATGAGCCACGAACTGCGAACGCCACTCAACGCGATCATCGGTTTTTCGGAAATCCTCGAACTGCAGATGATCGGCGGCCTCAACGACAAACAACAATCCTACATCCACAACATCGTCCTCAGCGGACGCCACTTGCTGCAACTGATCGACGACATTCTCGATCTTTCGAAGGTCGAGGCCGGCCGCATGATTTTGGATTACGCCGAATTGAATCCGCGCCAGACGCTGGAAACCTGTCTGGAACTCGTCGGCGAAAAAGCCGCCGAGCACCGGCTGCGACTGTCGCTCGAAGTGGCGGCCGAGCTGGCGGATCACCCGTTCCGCGCCGATGAACGAAAATTCAAGCAAATCCTGTTCAACCTGCTGTCCAATGCCATCAAATTCACCCCCGAAGGCGGCGCAATCGTCGTCCGGGCTTTTCGCGAACCGGACCGGACCGTCTTCGAGGTGTCCGACAACGGCATCGGCATCGCGCCGGCCGACCAGGAACGGATCTTCCGCGAATTCGAACAGGTCGATTCGTCAGCCGCCAAAAAAACGCCCGGCACCGGATTGGGCCTGGCGCTGACGAAAAAGTTGGTCGAATTGCACGGCGGCCGGATCACCGTGCACAGCGAGGGCGACAACCGCGGCAGCCGGTTCACCTTCTTCCTGCCGGATCGGAGCACAGAGCCGGCGGCGGCGCCGGCCGCGGCCATTCCGCTGCCGCCACCCACCGGCCTGCCGGGACAACCGCTGGTGCTGGTCGTGGAAGACGATCCGCAAACCTGCCACCTGCTCGTGCACTATTTGCAAGAGGGCGGATACGCCACCGCGTGTGCAATTCAGGGCGACGAAGTCTTGCCCCTGGCCCGGCGCCTGCGGCCCGCCGCCATCACCCTCGACATGCGTCTGCCGAAAAAGAACGGCATGAACGTTCTCGAGGAATTGAAGGCGCACCCCGAAACGAAAAACATCCCGGTGCTCATCGTTTCGGTGGCCGAAAAGGAACAACGCGCCATTCAACTGGGGGCGATCGAGTGGCTGGTGAAGCCGATTCGGAAGGAACAATTGCTGGCGCTGCTGGATCAATTCGGCCGCCAGGAGCACCTCGCCATCCGCGGTATTTTATTGATCAGCGACGATCCGACGGCCGCCGCCTTGTTGGCCGAGAGCCTGATCGCCCGCGAATACCGGGTCTGGACCGCGCAGGATCTCGTCGGCGGACGCGAAGTGGCGCGGCGGACGCGCCCCGATCTGATCCTGTTCGATCTCGCGACGCCGATCATGACCAGCCTGGAAGCAGTCGAGCAGCTTCGCGCGATCCCGGAGACGAAAGGCATTCCGACAGTCATTTTCACGGCCCACTCGCTGACGGAGGAAAAGAAAAAATTTCTTTCCATGCTGTCGGAAAGCATCGTGCCGCACGCCGACGGCGTGCCGCTGCTGAAAAAACTGGCGGATTTGTCCAAGCCCGGGTGAACTCAACAACCGCAAGCGTCGTCGTCTGCACCGGCTGAAGACTTCTGCGCGGGCGACGATGTGTCGTCATCATCGGCCTGGGTGTCGTCATCGTCGTCCGGCGTGTCGTCATCGGAGGTATCGTTGTCGTCGTCATCGTCCGCGCCGGAATCATCATCGTCGTCGGTGGCGGCCTCGACGGTGAACGCCCCGGCCAACGAGGCTTGCTGGCCCAGCGAACCTACCAGCACCAGATCGTAAACGCCGGCCGGAATCGTCGCGGGTAACTGGGCTGTCGCCTCGGCGGCGGAAAGCACCGTCACTTGTTCGAGCGAAATCAAATCGCCGCCGGCTACCGTGAAATAGGCCTGCACATCGGCTTCGAAACCTTGACCAGAAATGCTCACCGCCGTTGCGGCCGAACCCGCTGCCGGCTCGATTTTTTCCGGGGTCGGCACGCAAGTCCGCCAGAGTTGCACGGTGCGCGATCCGTCCGGTTCGTCCGAACGGCAGCCGCCCGCCAGCACCACCCCGTACCCCGGCAAATACGCGGCGGCGGGAGCCACCAGCGCCCGAGCGATCTGCGTTCCCGTATCGCTCCATTGAGCGGAAAAATAATTTTCGTCGCCGCTTTGGAGTTCCTGCCAGCCATTGCCGCCCGCCGTCAGCCAAAGCAACTCGCCGGCCGCGATCAACGCCGGCCGGTTGCGCCCCAGCGGCGAATCGACGATTTCGTACGTGTCGGCTTGCGGATCGTAAGCGAAGGTCGACGAATCCTGCATCCACCCGCCGGTGAGGTAAATCGATCCCTGCAGCGTCGCGGCGGCGCCGTAGACCTTCCCGGCGGGCAACGGCGCGATCGCCGTCCATTGATCGGCACCGGGGTCGTACACATAGGCGGCGGTCACCGCGGTCAAGCCATCGGAAGTGCCGCCGAAACAATAGAGGCGCCACTCATGCTCGGCGCACATCACTCCGGCGATCGGGATCGGATAGGGAGTCACGATTTCCCACTCGTCCGCGTCCACCGCATAACGAAAAACGGTCGAGACGATTCCGTCATTGAACCCCCCGACCGAAAAAAGGTGGTCCTCGACCGCGGCGTTGCCGAAATCGCTTTTCGCAAAAGGCAGGTCGGCGCACCAGGACCAGGTTGCGAGATCCGGATCGAAGACCTGGCAGTCCGAACGATAGGTTGGCTCCGCGTTATCCACTCCGCCGAAAAGGTAAAATTTCCCCTCCGCCACCGCACCGCCGGCTCCGTATCGTTCGTTGGTGAATGAGGGCCAGTCGGATTGCCAGCCGATCGTGCAGAAATCGGCACTCGCCGCCGTCGGACCGCCGAAACGGAAGCACGCCAGGAACAGCGCGATCCCGATGATTGCGGCGAAACGGCGATCGGTCATGGGTTCCCCTTTTCAGGAAGATCTGGTGAACGGTTTTTACCATAATGTGAATAACCTGAACAAGAAGGAACTCGGGGGCGGCCAATGGCGCCGAAAAAAGGCAACCCCGTTCGGGTTGCCTTATCGGTTTCGCGAAGCGCGCTTCGGCGCATCAAAGAGGCGTGAAAACGATGTCGAAGGAAGTACGCAGTTTGATTTCCAAATCCGGGTCCAGGCTCTCGATGCCGTGCGTCGGGACATTCAGCCGCAGGCAGAAGGCGAAGGGCGCGTCGAAATCGAGCATCTGCTCGCCCAACTTCTCCTGGCCCTTGGGCGAGAAATCGGCGTTCGCCCAATCGCTGACGTTCGTGCCGGCCGGGATGTCGACCGAAGCGACCAGATCGCTGTTGGCCAGCGAATCCGGCTCGACGATTCGCCACATCAGGGAGTCGATTCCCAGGTCATCGAGATTGACCCCACCGCGCAAGCCCATCGCCGGCGGCAGGGTCTCCACCATGAACAGGTCCAACGTGCCGCCCTGGCTGATGTTGTCCCGAATCTTGGATTGGATGTTCTTGACGTTGATTTCGCTGATGTTGCCTTTCACCGTTTCCCACATATCGGCGTAGTCGGTGACCGACATCAAATCGTTGATGCTTAACGCCTCGGCATAGCAGACGGCCGTCAAGGAATAATCCTGATAGGCCAGGGCGAAAAGCGGCGTCCAATCCTCGGTGATATCCAAGGTGAACGATTCCGTTTTTTTCGTCTTATCATTGATTTCGTCCTTGATCGTATCGCAAGCCGCGAGGCTTAAAAATAAAACGACCGCCCAAATCAACCAAGCTCGATGGATCGGGGATTTCATCAAATCCTCCCTCGGTTAAATCGTTGATGCCGACCCGCCGCTTAATAATAAAGCGAACCAGGGCTTCTGGCTAGGGGTTTTCCGCGGCGGACGCAAAACCCGGCTTTCAGCTTGCGAAAACCGGACAAAGGCGGAAGAATTTTTCCGTGGGAGCTGTTTTTCATCGACTTGTTATGAGAATTTACCGAATAAACCTGAGTAACACCTGGGGATAAACATGAAGGTCGACTACGTCAATCCTTTCCTGAACGGGATTCTCAACGTGCTCGCCACCATGGCGATGATCGAGGCGGTTCCCGGCAAGCCCTACTTGAAAACCGGCGAAACCGCCAAAGGCGAGGTGACGGGATTGATCGGTCTGGCCAGTCCGGAATTGAAAGGATCGTTGGCGATCAATTTCACCAAGGGCGCGATCCTGAGAATCGCCGAGGCGATGCTCGGCGAGCATTTGACCGAAATCGATGCTACCGCCCTGGATGTCGCGGGCGAAATCACCAACATGGTTACCGGCGGCGCCAAACGCGAATTGTCCGAAAAAGGCTACAAGTTCGACATGGCCCTGCCGACCATCGTCAACGGCATCGAACACTGCATTTCGCACGGCACCAAGGCGCCGACGATCGTCGTCCCTTTCACGATCGAAAGCGCGGGCGAATTCTACGTCGAGGTCAGTTTCGAGGAGCGCTGACCCGCGCTCAATCGACGGTCACCGTCCCCGCTAAAAACGTATCGCGGATCCACAAATTGCCGGCGGTCGAGTCATAGAACCAACCGCTCGCCGCGGCGTCCCATTCGACATAGCTGGCGTATTCCGTCAACGCGCCGGCTGGTCCGGTGACGGTGCTCGGCGCGCCGCCGTCGTAAGTCGCCGGCACCGCCCGCAGCGAATAGGTCCGCGCCAGGGGCGCGCCCGAAACTGTCAGCGTGAATCCGCCGCCGCTCTGCGCCAGGGCGAACGCGGTATCGTCTTCCAGGGTGAACGAGGAATTGCCGTACGGATACAGTTCCACCCACAATAGGTCGGCGACATCGGTGTGATCGATCACCTCCGGATTGTCGGTCGGCCAGAGCGTTTCCACCGACGGATCGAGCAAGGGGATGATCGCGCCGGCCTTGGCATAGACCGGGATATCTTCTTGCGGCACGTCGCGGGTGAAATTGTCGGGGCCGTCGTAGACCTCGTTGGTCCAGTAATCCACCCAGCGGTCGGCGGGCAGGTAAATGTCGCGCTCGAACTGATCGTGCAGATAAACCGGCTCGACCAGCAGCCAGTCGCCCAGGAGGTAATCCCAGTTGCGGTCGTAGGTGATCGTGTCGTCCAGGTAAACCAGCGGCAGCATGCGCATGATCGGGTGGCCGGTCAGCGTCGCCTCGCGGGCGTAGGCTTTCATGTACGGGAACAGCCGGGTGTGGATGACGGCGTAGCGACGGTAAACGTCTTCCATCGGCGCCGCGTAATGTTCCCATACTTCCTGCGCGCCGTTCTTCGGGCTCTCGAAAATCGGCCGAAACGCCGAATGCGCCGTCCATCGCATCAACAGTTGCGGATCGTCGGCGTCGTAACTGGCGAAGCCGCCGTCATTGGAACCGTAGTAGGGGAAGCCCGCCGTGCCCAGCGTCAGACCGCCGATGATATCGGCCGGCAAACCCAGGGCGAAGCTCCAATCGGATTCCATATCGCCCGGCCAAAAATAATTGATGTGGGTCTGCTCGCCCCAGACGGCGGTGCGCACCGTGCAAACGCCCAGCCCGCCGTTGTATTCCTGGGCCAGTTCCCAAAAGAGCTGGTGGTAGGCCCATTTGTACTCGTACTGTTCGGTCATGGCGTCGCCGAAATCGCCCAGGTTGAACGCATTGGCCGGCCACAAGCCCAGCGTATCGGCGCCGATGTACTCGCCGCCGTCCATCTTGAACCCTTGAACACCCATGTTCATCACGTTGCGCACCAAGTCCTGGTACCAGGTGTAGGCATTCGGGTTGAGGAAATTGACCATGGCGCCGTTGTCGTGCCACCAGGGGTATTCGTAGAGCAGGCCGAGGATGGACACCAGGTAGCCGTTATCCTTGGCGAAATTGAATTGCGCCGAGTTGTCCTCGATCATTCCCGGCACTTCCACCGGCGAAACGCGGTTCACGAACTCCGCCGTCCAGAGATAAAACGCGTATCCCTGATCGTGAACGTAGTCGATGACCGCCTGGGCGTCGCTGAACTGGCAACCGGAGGGGCATTCGTTGAAGACGAACGTGCTGTATGAGGTTTGCCAGGGCGCGTCGACCATGATCGAGGAGGTCGGAATGCCGTGCTCGCGCAAAGCGTCGGCATCGGCATAGACCTCGCTCTCCGAATTGTTCACGTTCCGCCAATGCAGGTGCCCGAACAGGTAATCGGGGTTCATCGGCGGACGGCCCGTCACGCCGGTGTAATTCTCGATGATGTCCAGCGGCGCCGGCCCCCAAAAAACGTGCGTCGTCAGTCGGTCGGTGTAGTATTTATAGCCGTAAGCGTCGTCGCGGGTGTAACCCATGTCGAAATAGCCCCGCCCCTTGTCTTCCACAAACAAGCCGTACCCGCGCGAGGAAAAATAGAACGGCATCGGCGCATGATTCTGAATCTGGTCCGTCAGGTCGACGCCCAGACCGACGAACATCGTGCGAATTTTACCCCGTTGATCGATGTCGTCGTATTGCAGGCCCAGGCCGAAGAAGTGCTCGTCGGCGTCCAGCCGGTAACCGCCGGAGTAGTATTTGACCTCCTCTACTCCCGTCGCCGTCGTCGAAAAAACGAGGTGATTATCGGCGGCTTTTTCGAAAATCAGCGTTAGCCCCGCCTCGCGATTCCGCTCCTGCGTATTGACGGCCCGCACGTTGACGGTCCAGGTATCGCCGTCCTGCGACCAATCGAGCACTTCGGCGGCGTAATACCAGTTGTCGCCGAAATTCCCGGCCTGAAAACCGTGCGGCAGAAATGGCATGGGCGAGAGGTTCAGCGCTTTTTCCGGCTCGTTGGTCGCCAGCAAGGTCTGGCTGTCCGGACCGAGGATTTCGAGATAGTAGGGATTCAAGCGGATGTGCACGGACATTTGGCCGGCCGGGATCGTCAACCACTCCGGAGTGGTGTCGTCGTTGTCGTCGTTGTCATCGTTGTCATTGTCATCGTTGTCGTCGTTGTTGTCGTCGTTGTCGTCGTTGTCGTTGTCGTCATCGTCGGTCGGCGCATTGCCGGAATCATCATCGTCGTCATCCGACCCGCAGGAAACCAACAGGAAACCGAACGAGATCAGCAGGATCACGATCAACAACCGAAACGATTTCATCTTCCCCTCCCGAAGCGGATTTTTCATTTTCTGGGAAACCGGCCGACCGCCGAGATCGGTGGAAACAAAACATAGCACGATACTTCGCTCTTTTCGAGACAAGTCGCGCGGCCGGCGGCTGACGGTAACCGCGCCGGAAGCGCCCGGATCGCGGAAAAATGACCGCGCGCCTTGCGCGAGCGGGCCAAGTCTACCAGAATGGTTCGACGCACATCATCCGAAAGAGGGAACAACGATGACCCAAATCAAATTGGCTCCCGCTCCCGAAATGCTCATCGGACCCGAAGGTAAACCCCGGTACGGCAATTTCGCCGGCTCGATCCGCACCCTGAACCTCGACGACTTCGATTACCGATCCCTCCGCCGTCCGCCCTGGACCTGGACCCGGGACCTGGCGCGCCAGTTGCTTAAACGGTGGCAATTCGTGGGCGTGGTCGACGAGCACTTCGTTTTTGGCGCGGCCGTCGTTCACGTGAATTACCTCGGCACCGGTTTTACCTACCTTTACGACCGCCGGACCAAGACGATCGTTCACGAAGAAATCAAAACGCCGCTGGCTGTGCGTACCTGTTTCTCGCCGACCGCGGTGGACGGAGTGAGCGAAATCCGCCAGGGCGCGAAGTCGATTTTCATGGACAACACGGTGCGCGACGGGCGACGCGAGGCCGCCGTGGATTTTGGCGACAAGCTCTCGGCGAAGGTCGCTTATCGTGAAAACGGCACCGGCGTGACTTCCGTGATCCGGCAATCGCTCTATGGGTTCAACCATACCTACAAAGCGGCCGGATTGCCGGCTTTGGGGAGCTTTAAATTCAACGGTCAAGAATACCAGTTTTCCGATCGGGCGCTGGCGCTGATCGACTGGACCGTCGGCACCCCGCCGCGGGAAACGATCTGGAACTGGGCGGCCGCCATGGGCCGGGATAAGAAAGGCCGGATCCTCGGGCTGAATTTCGGTTCCGGCTTGAACGAATACGGCTTCACCGAAAATACGGTTTGGCTGGACGGCAAGCCGTTCATGTTTGCCGGGATTTCCTTCGAATACGACTCTTTCGACATTATGACCCCTTGGCGGCTCCTGAGCACCTTCGACGATGCGGTGGATCTGAACTTTCGCCCGGAGCACGAACGCTTCGAGCAGATCTACGCCGGCATCGCCTCCAGCCGTCTGCATCAACCGTTCGGTTTGTTCAACGGCCGCCTGGCACTGGGGTCCGAAAAGTTGAATGTCGAAATGTACGGATTCTGCGAAGAGCACTACGCCAAATGGTGAGTTTCGTTATCCGTAAGTATCAATAAAATACCCTTCCAAAGATTGCGTTGAATCATCACTTTTTACCCTTGCAAAGATATAGGAACGGTATTATACATTTCTTTGTAGTCGGGGAGGCACAATTAGCCGATTTGATAGACAATACAGGATTGGGCAATGAATATGGGTTGGCTTATTAAAAAAGGGGCGAACAAGAAAGAAACGACTTCGGCCAGGCAAAAAATGATTGTCTGCCCTGTATGCAAGGGTCACCGCGTTATTCGCACTCAACCCCAAGAAGTGTTGCCATGGGATCGCGTCATGAGCGCCGGGAATCATCGCGTCGCCATGGTGGAAACCACTTGTTGGGCTTGCCACGGCGAAGGCCGTGTACCGGCGAATCAGGGCGATTACGTCAACGATCGTTTCAGTCGATAATCATTTCCGCTTAGTCGAATTCCTTCAAACTGAAACCCTAAATGGACGCGCGGTTATCGCAAATGGAATGCGTTTATTCCGTCGACAAGAAGTATTCTGAAGTCGATAAAATGCCTCCGGAACCGAGCCCGTGACCGTGCGCGAAGTCTACTGGAAGGCTGGAATCTTTCTCAAACCGAAGGTAGATTCAGTCCGGCGCAGACAGAAAACAAACCGGAGAAAACCATCGTGCCGAACGACACCACCAAGCGCTATGCGCTCGAAGACGACCGCATCCTGCCGACCGACGAATTGAAAAAAATCATCAAATTGGAATTGTCCAAGTGGCTTTCGTCGGACAAGGACGCCGACCTGCCGATGCTGCCACACATCGCCGCGCAAGCCGTCGTCCTGATGAACAATCCGCAATCGTCGATCACCGAGGTCGCCCAGTTGCTCGAACAGGACCAGGTTCTCGCGGCGCAGGTGATCAAACTGGCCAACAGCCCCTTCTATCGCTCGATCAAGGACGTGACGACGCTGTCCCGCGCCATCCTGGTCATCGGCCTGCGCAGCGTGCTCGATCTGATTTTCTCGATTTCCCTGCAAGGCAAAGTGTTTCGCCATCCGCGTTATTCGGCGCGGATGTCCGCTTTGTGGCGGCATTCGATGGGCGCCGCCTACATCTGCCGCGAGATCGCCAAAGGGATCAACGCCAACGTGGACATCGCCTTTTTATTCGGCCTGCTCCACGACATCGGCAAACCCCTGATCATCGACACCCTCACCAAGCTCAGCCAGAAAAATCCCGATCAGATCTCGCTGAAGCTGATCGACGACACACTGCTCGATGAGATTTTGGATGAATTTCACTGTTCGGTCGGCGGCTTGATCGCCCGGAAGTGGGGCTTCCCCGACAAACTCCGGATGGCGATCGTCTATCACCACGACCCGCTGGCCGACGGGAAGGTGCACAAGGGTGCTCTGGTGACGGGCCTGGCGGATCTCTTCTGCCATCGGTTCGGCATCGGCGTGCCGCCGGTCGACCGCGATTTCTCCGATCATCCCTGGTTGCAACCGCTCGGGATCGATTTCGCCACGTACCTGGCGCTCGACGAGCAATTGCGCGACGAAACGCAGGCCTTTCTCGAACAGTTTTCGTTCTAGCGCGCCACGGACCGCGTTTTTTTCGCTCTCCTTCTTGATTCGTCCATCGCTTGTCGGCAAATTAACGCCAACCGGAGGGACGAATGCCCGCGACCGTGTCGATCCGCCGTTGCGCGAACTACCAATCGGAGGCGATCCAGCAAGCCGTGGGCGAAGCCGTCGCCGCGGTCGTCGATCTGCGCGCGCTCGTCGAAAACAAAGCGGTGCTGATCAAGGTCAACCTGCTGTTCAACGCCCCGCCCCCGCGGGCCGTCTGCACTCATCCGGAGGTCGTGCGCGCCCTCATCCGGCTCGCCAGGGAAGCCGGCGCCGCGGACGTCGCCGTCGGCGACATGCCCGCCATGCACCTGACCGACCAGCCGGAAATTGCTTTTCGGGAAAGCGGCATCGAGGCGGTTTGCCGGGAAGAAGGCGTCCGGATGTGTCCCTTCAGCCAGAACGGTTACCGCGAGGTTCCAGTGCCGAACTCTCGGCAACTGCCGACGGTCATCGCCGCCAAGGACGTGCTGGACGCCCCGGTGGTCATCAACGCGCCCAAGTTGAAATCGCACACCCAGGCGCTTTACACCGGCGCGATCAAAAACTGGTTCGGCGTCGTCGCCAACGCCACCCGGAAGGCCAGCCACGAATTGGCGGGGTTGGAGCCGTATTCGGGAAGCCTGGTCGACATTTTCAGCGTGCGGCCGCCCGATCTGACCGTGATGGACGCCGTGGTCGGCATGGAAGGCCGCGGCCCCAGCGAAGGCAAGCCGAGACATCTTGGGCTGATCCTGGCTTCGCGCGACGCGGTGGCGCTGGACACCGTGGCGCTGGAATGCGTCGATTACACCCGCCTGAACGTGCCGCACGTACGCCTGGCCGGTCAGGCGGGTCTGGGCGAGGCCGACCTGGCGCGCATCGCGATCGACGGGCCGCCGCTGCGCGAGGTGACGGTATCGTTCGCCCTGCCGCCGAAGGCCTTCGGACAGCCGCCCCGGTTCATGATCCATTTCGCGTTTCTGCTCTGGCATATCCGGCCGAAGATGCATACCGACCTTTGCCAGCGCTGCGGCGCCTGCGTCCGTCAATGTCCGGTCGGGGCCATCGAGATCGGCCGGAAAAACGCGCGGATCGACCGGAAAAAATGCATCGAGTGTTTCTGCTGCCACGAAGTCTGCCCCCACAACGCCATCGGCGAGGACATGACTGTCGCCTACCGGATTCACCGCTGGTTCCATCAATGGCACACCGACCGGCGGCGTCTCCAGGGGTGATTTGCGGCCGTTTTCCTTCCGTTATTGCGCCCTTAAATTCCCCGGAATCGCCCTTGCAATATTAAATGGAAAGTGGTATGGGATTGGCACAATTTGTCTGCGTCGAAAGCGGGCAGCCCTTCAGGCACCCGCTTTTTTACTGGGGGGGCCTGTCGTTCCCCCGGAGAAGAAAGGAACCGGATCGATGGCGTGGACCTTCATCCGCGAGACGCCGCTGTCGCGGCGCATCGCCGAACTGGCGGCACCCGTTTGCACGCACTGCGGCGTGGATCTCTATTTCGTGGAGATCGTCGAGGGACGCCGGCGTTCCGTCGTGCGCGTGGCGATCGACGCCATCGGCGGCGTGGATATCGAGGACTGCGCCAAGGTCAGCCGTCAGCTTTCGGCGGTATTGGACGTGGAGAATCCGATTCAGGGTTCGTTCGTGCTCGAAGTGTCGAGCCCCGGCCTGGATCGGCCGTTGCGCCATCTGGACGACATGCGGCAGTACGTCGGCCAGAAGGTGAAAGTGGAAACCAAGCAGCCGGTCGAAGGCCGGAAGCGTTTTTCGGGAAAATTGATCGCAGTGGACGAGGAAGCGATGCAGGTGGAAATCGACGGCCGGCAGTATCGCGTGCCGGCGGCGGCGGTGCGCAAGGCGAACCTCGTCTATGACTTTGGGACTACCGGGAAGTAAAGGAGTGGACTGATGTATTCAGACCTCAACCGCGTGATCGACGCCGTAGTAAAAGATCGTGGCCTTTCGCGGGCGGTCGTCGTGGAGGCGCTCAAGTTCGCGATTATCTCGGCGGCGCGAAAGAAACTGGGCTTGGACTACAACATCGAGGCCGAATACAACGAGGAACTGGGCGAAGTCGAGCTGTTCCGTTTTCGCGAGGTCGTGGAAACGATCGAGGACCCGGCCCGGCAGATCAACCTGGAGGAAGCGCGCAAAATCGATCCGGACAGCGAGGTCGGCGACGAACTGGGCGACAAGATCGACGCCAGCCAGTTCGGCCGCATCAGCGCGCAGATGGCCAAGCAGGTCATCTTCCAGAAAATCCGCGACGCCGAAAAGGAAAACGTGTTCAACGAATACAAAGACCGCGAACACGAGATCATCAACGGCATCGTCCGGCGCTTTGAAAAACGCAACATGATCATCGACCTGGGCCGCGCCGAGGCGATCATGTACCAGAAAGACCAGATCCCCAAGGAAGTCTACCAGAACGGCGACCGGATCCGCGGGTACGTCACCGAGGTGCGCAACACCGCCAACGCGCCGCAGATCGTCATGAGCCGCGCCTGCAACGAATTCATGATGAAACTGTTCGAAATGGAAGTGCCGGAAATCGCCGAGGGTACCGTGCAGATCGTCGCCTGCGCCCGCGAACCCGGGCAGCGCGCCAAGATCGCCGTGGCCAGCCGCGATCCGAACGTCGATCCGGTCGGCGCCTGCGTCGGCATGAAGGGCAGCCGCGTGCAGGCCGTGGTCAACGAGCTGCGCGGCGAAAAAATCGACATCGTTCCCTTCTCCGACAACCACGCCACTTTCGTCTGCAACGCCCTCGCCCCGGCCGAGATCACCAAGGTCATCATCGACGAGGACAACCGGAAGATGGACATCGTCGTCGCCGACGACCAGCTCAGCCTGGCCATCGGCAAGCGCGGCCAGAACGTGCGCCTCGCGGTGCTGCTCTCCGGCTGGAAGCTCGACATCCACAGCGAAACGCAGATCAAGCGCATCGAACGCGACGCGCGCCGCATGTACAAGCGCCTGACCAAGGTGCCCGAGGGCGTCCGCGAAATCCTCATCAAGACCGGCTACACCGACATCAAGGATCTCGCCGAAGCCGAAATCGAGGATCTGGCCGCCTTCCCGGGAATCGACGATACCCTCGCCGAGGAAATCATCGACGAGGCTTACGCGGTGCACATCACCGGCGAATGGCCGCTGCCCGAACCCGAGGGCGAGGAAGAGGAAGACTACCTGGATCTGGGCCAGGCCGATCAAGCGCTCCAGGCCGCCCACGATCTGTTCGCGGAAAAGAAGCCGGTCGACGGCGAAAAAGCCGCGGCCAGCGAGCCTGCGGCGCCGGTCGAGCCCGAGATCGAACTGCCGGAAGGCGACGACTTCGCGATTCAACCCGAAGCGCTGCCGATGATCGCCGGTAAAACCGCGCAGTTCCTGATTCAGCGCGGTTACGGCACCCGCAACGCCATTTTGCGCGCCTCGATCGAGGAATTGTCCAAGGTGCCGGGCATGGGCCTGGCGCTGGCCGAGGATTTGAAGGAATCGGTCCGTAAACTGAAGAAGGAGGACGTCGAGTCGAGCACGCCTCACGAATGAGCGGTCACGTTCCCATACGCCGGTGCGTCGCCTGCGGCGCCCGCAAACCGCAAGCGGAATTGCTGCGCTTTTTCCGCCGGGCGGACGGAACCCTGACCCTGACGACGGATACTCGCCATCCCGGCCGCGGCGCCTACTGTTGTTCGGCGGAAGCGTGTCGGCGAAAGGCGATCGAAAAGCGATTGCTCGGCAAAAAACTAAAAGCGGCGACAACGACGACGAGTGAACAAGAACTCTCGAAACTAGCGTCGGATTTGGCGGCAAAACGACGGATCAATTACGGAGTGGATGAAAATGGCGAAAATCACCGTTGAGGCGGCGGCCAAACGGCTGGGCATGGAACCCGAGGAATGCCTGAAACGATTGCAGGAAATGGGCCTGATGGTCCGCGACCAGCTCGACAAAATCGATTCGGACGTCTTCCAAAAAGTGAAGCTGCAATTGGAAGACGAAAAAATGCGAGCCAAGGCCGCGGCCGCCAGCACCTCCAAGCGCATCGGTTCGAAAATCATCCGCCGCCGCCGCATCAAGGACGAAGCCGAGGGGGGAACCGAGGAAGAGCTGATGGCCGAAACCGCCGCCGCCGCGGAAGTTGCGACCGAACAGCCCCAGGAAATCCCCGCCGTTCCGCCGGCTGAGGATCTGCCCGTCGTCGAGGATGCCGCCGCGTCCGCCCGGGAAGAAACCGTCACGACCGAAGTCGCCGCCCCCGAATCCGAAATGCCGGAACCGGCAGCGCCGGAATTCCCGGCCGAGGAAACCGCGCTTCAATCCGAGGTCGAAGAACCGGCGGCCACCGGCGAAATCGAGGAATCGGCGGAGGAAGCCGTCGCCGAAACGGAATCCCCCGCTTCCACCGAAGCCGTGGAAGCCGCCCCCGCCGAGTCGGGCAAGCCCGCCCGCGGGAAGAAAAAAACCGTCGTCGAGGATTTGCGGCCCAAACGGCTCAAGCTGTACGAGGTCACCCGCGAACCGGCGAAAATCATTTCCAAGCCGGTGGTGCCGTTGGAAACGTTGAAACCGGCGGCCGGCGCCAAGCCGGCGCCCGGCGCGAAACCGGCCTCCGGCGAGGCCGCGCCGGCCGGTGAAACCAAGCCGCCCACCGACGCCGACAAACGCGAGCGCAAAGGGCGGCGGGTCGTCGATTTCGGCGAGCGCGACCGCCGCAAGGAAGAGGATCGCGAGATCGGCTTTTTGCGCAACCGGCGGCAGAAGAAAAAGAAGGCCGTGCAAAAAACCGAAATTACGGTTCCCAAGGCCATCAAGCGCAAAATCCGCGTCGGCGACCAGATTCAGGTGGGCGAACTCGGCAAGCGCATGGGCGTGAAAAGCGGCGATCTGATCCGCAAGCTCATCGGCCTGGGCATGCTGGTGACCATCAACCAGAACATCGACTTCGACACCGCCTCCATCGTGGCGAACGAACTGGGCTTCGAGGTCGAAAAGAGCACGGTGCAGGAAGACGACATATTCAAGACCGTCGAAACCATTCCCGAGAACCTGCGAAGCCGCCCGCCGGTCGTGACCGTCATGGGTCACGTCGACCACGGCAAAACCACCCTGCTCGACGCGATTCGCAGTACGCACGTGGCCGACGGCGAAGCCGGCGGCATCACCCAGCACATGGGCTCCTACAGCGTCCGGCTGCCCGACGACCGCCTGGTGACCTTCGTCGACACTCCCGGCCACGAATCCTTCGCCGCCATGCGCGCCCGCGGCGCCAAGGTGACCGACATCGTCATCCTGGTCGTGGCCGCCGACGACGGCGTCATGCCGCAGACCATCGAATCGATCAGCCACGCGAAAGACGCGGAAGTGCCGATCGTCGTCGCGGTCAACAAGATCGACAAGGAAAACGCCAGCCCCGAAAAGATCACCCGCCAGCTCATGGAATACGGCCTGGTGCCGGAGCAATTGGGCGGCGACACGCTTTTCGTCAACATCTCCGCGAAAAAGAAGATCGGCATCGAGGAGTTGCTCGAGGCGGTGCTGCTGCAGGCCGAGATGATGCAATTGACCGCCGACCCCGCGAAGGCGCCGCTGGCGATCATTCTCGACGCCCGGCTCGAGCGCGGCCTGGGCCCGGTGGTCGACGTGATCGTCCGCGAAGGCACGCTCCGCAAGAGCGACTTCATGGTCGCCGACGTTTTCTTCGGCCGCATCCGAATGATGCTCGACGACAAGGGCCAGCAGTTGGACGAGGTCGGGCCCGGCATGCCCGCGCAGATCATCGGCTTCAACGGCATTCCGCGCGCCGGCATGGTGCTCAACGTGGTGCCGGAGGAAAAGACGGCCAAGGCGCTGGTCAACCTGCGGGTCGAGAAAGGCCGCGCCGAGGAGCAGAAAAAGCGCGTCGGCATCCGCCTGGAAGACCTCTACGCCAAGGTGCAGGAAGGCGAAATCAAGGAACTCAAGGTGGTCGTCAAATGCGACGTCCACGGCTCTCTGGAAGCGGTGCGCGATTCGGTGTTGCGACTGGGCAACGAGGACATCAAGGTCCGTGTGCTGCATTCCGGCGTCGGCACGATCACCGAAACCGACGTCAACCTGGCAAGCGCCAGCGAGGCGATCATCATCGGCTTCAACGTCAAGCCCGAGGCCAAAACGAAGGAACTGGCCGAAACGCTCGGCGTGGAAATCAAAACCTACGCCATCATTTACGACCTGATCCAGGAAGTGAAGGCGGCGTTGGAAGGCATGCTCGAACCGACGTACGAGGAAGTGGTGAACGGCGTGGCCGAGGTGCGCAGCACCTTCAATATCAGCCGCGTCGGCACCATCGCCGGCTGTTACGTGCTGGAGGGCAAGATCGTGCGCAACAGCAAGGCCCGCCTGTTCCGCAAGGGCGAGTTGATCCACACCGGTACGCTGTCGGGCCTGAAGCGGTTCAAGGACGACGCCCGCGAGGTGGCAAGCGGCTTCGAATGCGGCATCGCCATCGACGGCTATCAAGCGTACGAGGCCGGCGATCGCATCGAATCGTTCAACCTGTTGGAGCACAAGGCTACCCTGTAAATAAGCGAAGGGCTCGGATCGTCATGACCATCGGCGCCATCCGGATCACCCTCCTGTTACACGGTTGCTTCTCCCTGAAGGAAAAGCGGGCCCGGATTCGCCCGATTCTCGAACGGGTGAAAAACAAGTTTCATGTCGCCGGCGCCGAGGTCGAGTATCAAAACACGCACGATGCCGCCCAGCTGGCGTTCGTGTTGGTAAGTTCGGACGAGCGGCTGGTCAACCGGACGCTCGACCAGATCGTCGATTTCGTCGAGTCGCTGGGACTGGCGCAGATCGCCGACAGCGAAAGCGAAATGATGCAGTGGTGAGCGCATGAGAAACAAGCAAACTCCCTTCAAACGCACGGATCGGCTCGGCGAGGAAATCCGCAAGGCGATCGGTCTGCTGCTGCTGGAAGGCGAACTGCGCGATCCCCGCTTGACCATGTGCAGCATCACCCACGTCAAGCTGAGCCCCGACCTGCGCGAAGCCCGCATTTCGTTTTCGATCATCGGCGACGCCGAACTGCAGAAAGAAGCCGAAAAAAACCTGAACCGGGCCGCCGACTACATCAAAAACCAGGTCAGCCGGCGGTTGCGGTTGCGTTATACGCCCAACCTGACTTTTCGCTTCGACCCCTCGCTGGAGCGCGCCGAGCGGATCAACCAACTGCTGAAAGATGCGTTGCCGGCCGAAACCCCGGCACCGGAAGAGGAAGCTGGCGATGACTAACGACCTCGAGCGAGTCATTCATTTCCTGCGCACCGGTTCGTCGTTCCTGATCGTTACCCACGAAAATCCCGACGGCGACGCGATCGGCGCCAGCCTCGCGCTGACCCTCGCCTTGCAGTCCCTGTCTAAAAAAGCCGTCGCCTACGATGTCCATCCGCTGCCCAAGTACCTGCGTTTTCTGCCCGGCGCCGCGAATCTGACCCAGGAAGCCGACCCGGCGGCGTTCGATACCATCTGCATTCTCGACTGCGGCGCTCCGGCCCGGACGGGCCCGCTGAAGGAAAGCCTCCTGGCCCAGCCGCGCGTCGTCAACCTCGACCATCACCTCACCAACGAGGGCTACGGCTCGGCCAATCTGGTCGAACCCAAGGCCAGCAGCACCTGCGAAATTCTGTCCGGCGTTTTGCGCGAATTGGGCGTCACCCTCACGCCAGCCATCGCCACCAACCTCTACCTCGGCATTTATACCGACACGATGATGTTCCAGAATTCGGCCAGCAATCCCAACGCCTATCGCATCTGCGGCGAGCTGACGGCGGCCGGCGCCGATTTCATGGCCGTCGCGCGCCGCGTGTACATCGACACCTCGGCCGAACGGCTGCTGATCCTGGGCCGCGCGCTCAACTCGCTCCAGGTCCACGACGACGGCCGGATCGCCGGGCTCGTTTGCCGCCGGCAGGACATGCTGGAACTGGGCATCACTCCCGACGACATGGAAACCTTCGTCGAATACCCGCGCTCGATCGTCGGCACGCAGGTCGCCTACCTGCTGCGCGAGGAACGCGACAGCGAGCGCGTCAAGGGTTCTTTCCGCGCCAACATCGACGTCGACGTCGCGAAGGTCTCCGCGAAATTGGGCGGCGGCGGCCATAAGAAGGCCGCCGGTTTCCGCGTCGAGGGCCGGCTCGACGAGGTGCGCGCCCGGGTGATCGAGCTGTTGCGCGAGGCCTTGGAGACGAAGTGAACGGCGTGCTGCTGCTGGACAAACCGATCGGACCGACCAGTCACGACCTGGTGATGTTCGCCCGGCGGTTGCTGCACGAAAAGAAAATCGGTCACGCCGGGACGCTCGATCCTTTTGCCACCGGCCTGCTGGTGTTGCTGGTCGGCCAAGCCACCAAGATTTCATCCTACCTGCTCGACCAGGACAAGGTTTACGAGGCGACGGTGCAATGGGGCCGGGCCACCGACAGTATGGATCACACGGGCCGGGACGTGGAAACCGACGACTCGCCCCTGCCCGACCGGACGGCGATCGCGGCCGCGCTGGCCAAATTCGTCGGCGCGCAACAACAGACGCCGCCGATGTATTCGGCGAAAAAAGTCGACGGCACGCCGCTCTACCAACTGGCGCGGCAAGGGAAAGAGGTCGATCGGCCGGCCAAGCAGGTGCACATCGCGGCGCTGGATTTGTTGGCGGTTGACGAAACCGCAAAAACCTTTAGTCTCCGGGTGCACTGTTCGAAGGGCACCTACGTTCGGACGCTGGCCGACAGCCTGGCCAGGGAACTCGGGGGCAAAGGTTGCCTGGCTTCGTTGCGACGTTTACGGAGCGGCTTGTTCCACGTCGAGCAGGCATTGACGCCCGAGCAATGGCGCGAGTTGCCGCCCGAGGAGGTCGCTTCCCGGCTGCTGTCGCTTGACGACGCGCTGGCCGCGTTTAAAACGGTGACCCTGTCGGCGCCGGCGGGCGAAAGCCTCGGCCGTCACGGGACGCCGCCGCGGGCCGCCGACGTGCTCGCGGCCGACGATTATCAGTCGGGCGAAACGTTGCGTTTGCAGAGCCCGGACGGCGAGTTGGTGGCTCTGGCCCGGGCGCGTTTCGCCGCCGCGCAAGTGCGCGGGCCGGACGACGGCGAATGGCCGTTCGTCCTGTTGCGTGTCTTTTCGAGCAGTTAGCGCGGCGCGAATGGCGGATTGTTTTACAACCGAAAAACACCGATAATTTAACGCATTCCGAAATGCGGAAAGTACAGAGCGAGAAGGAGTATTAGCGAAATGGCAAAGGAAATTCAGCAGAAAGCCGAAATCATTAAAAAGTTCAGCAAGCACGAGAAAGATACCGGTAGCGCGGAAGTCCAAATCGCCCTGCTCAGCAGTCGGATTACGCAGTTGACCGAGCATTTCAAAACCCACGACAAGGATCACCATTCGCGTCGCGGTTTGTTGAAGCTCGTCGGTCAGCGCCGGCGGATGTTGGACTATTTGAAAAGAATGGACATCGAACGTTACCGCAAAGTGATCGCTGAATTGGGAATTCGGAAGTAACCACATTGTTATCCGTCAGCTTCCAGTTTTTTCGGCGTTGCGGTGAGCGAGTTATGGCAGCGGATACCACGGTATTCGGACCGCGGGTAGAAATCCGTCTGCGAGAGGATAGCGAACCATGTCAGTGACAGTAATTGAACGAGATTTCTTCGATTCCCGAGTGATCCTGGAAACCGGCAAGATGGCCAAACAGGCCGACGGCGCCGTGATGATTCGCCAAGGCGACACCATGGTGCTGGCGACCGCCGTCGTTTCGCCGAAACCGCGCGAAGGCACGGATTTTCTACCGCTCACCTGCGATTATCAGGAAAGAACCTCCAGCGCCGGGAAGATTCCCGGGGGCTTTTTCAAACGCGAAGGACGGCCCGGCGAAAAGGAAGTGCTGACCAGTCGGCTGATCGACCGGCCGCTGCGTCCCCGCTTTCCCAAGGGCTTCGTCAACGAGATCCAAATCATCGCCACCATCCTGAGCAAAGACGAGGTCTACGACGGCGACGTGCTGGCCATCTGCGCCAGTTCGGCCGCCTTGCACATCAGCAAGATCCCCTTCGACGGCCCCATCGCGGCGGTCCGCGTCGCCTATTGCGACGGCAAGTTCATCGCCAACCCGACGCACCAGCAGACCGATCAATCGACGCTGGACATCGTGGTGGCCGCCAGCCGCGACGCGATCATCATGGTCGAGGGCGAAACCAAATTCGTCGCCGAGGACCTGCTGATCCAGGCGCTGATGTTCGGCCAGCAGGCCTGCCTGCCGCTCATCGAGATGCAGGAAGAACTGCGCCGTCGCGTCGGCGAACCGAAGATGGAATTCGTCGCCGTATCCCTGCCCGAGGACGTTATCGCGGCGATCCGCCCGCTGGCGCAGGCCGACCTGCCCGGCGCGATCACCGTCAAGGAAAAGCACCCGCGGCGCGAAGCGATCGAGGCCGTGAAGGAAACCGTCTTCGCGAAGCTCAACGAGGGTCGCGCCGAGGAAGAACTCATCACGCGCGGCGTCTTCGACAAATGCTTCGAGGAAGTGCTCAAGGAGACGCTGCAGCACCTGGTGCTGGTCGACAAGATCCGCATCGACGGCCGCCGCTTCGACGAAGTGCGCCCGATCAGCATCGAAGCCGGTTTGCTGCCGCGCACCCACGGATCGGCGCTGTTTACCCGCGGCGAAACCCAGGCGCTGGTCACCGCCACCCTGGGCACCAGCAGCGACGAGCAGAAGATCGACAGCCTGACCGGCGAGACCTGGCGGCGCTTCATGCTGCATTACAACTTCCCGCCCTTCTCGGTCGGCGAAGTGAAGTTCTTGCGGTCGCCCGGCCGGCGCGAAATCGGCCACGGCAACCTGGCGCGCCGCGCCCTCAATCCCATCCTGCCCACCGAGGAACAGTTCCCGTACACCATCCGCATCGTCAGCGACGTGCTCGAATCCAACGGCTCCAGCTCGATGGCCACGGTGTGCGGCGGCAGCCTGTGCCTGATGGACGCCGGCATTCCGGTGTCGGCTCCGGTGGCCGGCGTGGCGATGGGCCTGCTCAAGGGCGACGGCATGAATTTCGTCGTGCTGACCGATATTCTCGGCGACGAGGATCACCTCGGCGACATGGACTTCAAGGTCGCCGGCACCGCCGAGGGCGTGACCGCCATCCAGATGGACATCAAGGTCAACGGCATCACCGAGGCGATCTTCCGCCAGGCGCTGGCGCAGGCGCACGACGCGCGGCTGCACATCCTGGGCAAGATGAACGAAGTTCTCGGCCGGCCGCGGCCCGACCTGTCGCCCTACGCGCCGCGCATCGTCACCCTGCAAATCTCGGTCGATAAGATCCGCGATCTCATCGGTCCCGGCGGCAAGACCATCCGCGCCATCATCGAGGAAACCGGCGTCAAGATCGACGTCGAGGACGACGGCCGCGTGCTCGTGGCCTCGGCCGACGGCGACGCCTCCGCCCTGGCGATCCGGCGCATCCGCGAAATCACCGCCGAACCCGAGGAAGGCAAGTACTACCTCGGCAAGGTGGTGCGCATCGAATCGTTCGGCGCCTTCGTGCAAATCCTGCCGGGCACCGACGGCCTGATCCACATCAGCCAGCTCGCCAACGAACGCGTCAACGAAGTCGAGGACGTCATCAACATCGGCGACGAGGTGCTGGTGAAGGTCATCGAAATCGACAAGGAACGCGGCCGCGTCCGCCTGTCCCGCAAAGCGGCGCTCGGCCTCGACCCGAAAGACGTCATCGAGCAGTGATTCCCGCGCGCCGGCCGCTTCGCCGGCCGGCGCGATCCCCGATCTCCGGAGGCGATATGACGCGTATTCGCGTGGCCGTGCAGCGGCTGCCGCACGCGGCCGGTTTGCCCCTGCCCACCTACCAGACGGCCGGCGCGGCGGGCCTGGACCTGCTGGCGGCGGTCGCCGATTCCCTCGTCCTGCCGCCCGGCGGCCGCGCGTTGATTCCCACCGGCCTGATCATCGCCGTACCGCCCGGTTACGAGGCGCAGGTGCGCATGCGCAGCGGCCTGGCGTTGCGCCACGGCCTCGTGCTGCCCAACGCGCCGGGCACGATCGACAGCGATTACCGCGGCGAGGTGCAGGTCATCGTGGCCAACCTCGGCGCCGAACCCGTGACGATCCGACGCGGCGACCGCATCGCCCAGCTCATCCTCGCCCCGGTCGTGCAACTGGACTGGGACGAACGAGAAGAACTGCCGGCGACCGATCGCGGCGGCGGCGGGTTCGGCTCCACCGGCCAGTAAAGTGCGGCCCGTTCTCGAACACTCCTGGAACCTGTCCCCCAAGGAAGCCGTTGAACTGCAACGCCGCCTGGCCGGCCGCGTGGAATTGGCCGACCGCTTCGGCCCGCTGCGCACCGTTTGCGGCGTCGATGTTTCCTACAACAAGGCCGACGACCGCTTCTTCGCGGCGGCGGCGGTCCTTTCCTATCCGCGATTGGAATTGCTCGGCGTGGCCACGGCGATGCGGCCGAGCTCGTTTCCCTACGTGCCGGGCCTGTTGTCGTTTCGCGAAATTCCGGTGATCGCCGCCGCGCTGGCGGAACTAAGCGCACCGCCGGACCTGATCGTCTGCGATGGTCAGGGTTACGCGCACCCGCGCCGTTTCGGACTCGCCAGCCACCTCGGCGTCTTGTACGACATCCCGGCGATCGGCGCGGCGAAAAGCCGCCTGGTCGGCGAGGCTCCCGAGCCGGCGGTGCTCCGCGGGTCGTGGTCGTGGCTCACGCACGAGGGCGACCGGATCGGCCAGTTGGTGCGGACGCGCGATCGGGTCGCGCCGCTGTTCGTCAGTCCCGGCCATCGGGTTTCATTCGCGACGGCGCGCGATCTGACCCTGGCGCTGTGCGCGAAGTGGCGCCTGCCCGAAACGACGCGCCGGGCGCACCACGCGGTGAACGAATTGCGCCGCGCCGCCGGTCCCGTCAGCCGATTTCCTTGACATCCGCGGCCGGCCGTGCCAAAAATGCCATGAAATCCAACAACTTCTGAGCTAAGAGTATCTCATGGGCGAATTGATCATCATCACCAACCCGCACGCACGGCAAAATTCGAAAGACCCCGAACGATTCGAGCGTTTCCAGCGAATGGTCGGCGATCAAGGCACGGTTTACCAGACGCAGCAACTCGATCAGCTCGAACAAACCTGCCGCCAATTATTGACCAAGGAGATCGATCTCATCGCCATCTGCGGCGGCGACGGCACCAATCACCTGGTCACCACCGCCCTGATCCGGACCTTTCAGGAAGCCGCGCGCCCCCTGCCGCCCCTGACCTATCTGAAGGGCGGCAGCATGAACACCATCGCCTGGGGGCTCAATATCCGCTGCCCGGCCGAGAAAGTCCTGACCCATCTGCTTCAGGTCCGACAAGCCGGCCGGCCCCTCGCCACGCAGCGACAGGGCACCCTGCACATCAACGACGCCTACGGCTACTTTTTCGGCAACGGCTATGCGGTGAATTTTCTCGAGGAGTATTACAACGCCAACAGCACCAGCGGCCCGCGTCGCGCCGCCGAAATCACTTACAAGGCCATCGGCGCCGTGCTGTCGCGCAACGAGATGCACCAGCGGCTGGCGCGCAAATTCGAGGCCGAGATTCTAGCCGACGGCAAACCGCTCGGCTTTCCGGCCTACGGCATGATCATGGCCGGATTCATCGAATACATCGGCATCGGCTTCAAGCCACTCTATCGCGCTCACGAACGCGAAGGCCATTTTCACCTGGTGGCCACCGGCTTCAATCCCGGCCGGATTCTGGCGCAGATTCATCGTTTTTATACCGGCAAGCCCCTGATCGGCCCGCACCACTTCGACGACCTGGTACAGGATCTGCAAATCCGGGGCGCCGCGCCCATCGGCTATACGATCGACGGCGAACTTTACCGCAATGAGACCACGATCCATCTCCGTCCCGGGCCGACGCTGGATGTCGTGGTCGATTCGCCGCAGTGATATGACCCGGCGACCGTCGGCCCGATCCGCGCGATTCGCCGCGACGTGGTTGCCACCGTTATTGCTCTTGCTGCTGACCGGCGCCTGCTACCTCAACGCGCTCGCGGCCGGTTTCGTCTGGGACGACCTCTCGCAGGTACGCGACAATCCGTATCTCCGCTCACTGCGCTGGGTGCCGGAAATTTTCACCCGCGACCTGTGGATCACGTCGGGCAGCGCCGAATTCTCCGGCTACTACCGGCCGTTGCAAAACCTTTCCTACGCGCTGGATTACGCGCTCTGGGGAAACCGGCCGTTCGGTTTCCACCTCACGAACCTGTTGTTGCATCTAGCGGTCTGCCTGTTGCTCTATGGGCTGGTCCGCCGGCAGGGTTTCGGTCCGCCGGCCGCCTTCGTTTTCGCCGCGGTGTTCGCCGTTCACCCGTTGCACGTCGAGGAAGCGACCTTCATCGGCGGGCGCGGCGGTTTGCTGTCCGCCGTTTTTCTCTTCGGCGGCCTGGCCTGGGTGCAACATGCTCTGCGACAATCCGCGCGGCTGTTCGCGCCGGCGACGGCGGCGTTTCTGTCCGTTTTCCTCGCCTTCCTGGCCAAACCGCTCGCTTTGTTGTTTCCCGTGGTGTTGGCGGCCGCGCCCTGGGTCGTCACCGCCGCGGAAAGTACGGCGGTCAAAATCCGCCGCTCGGCGGGACTGCTGGTGGCCGGGGGTTTGGCGGCCGGCGCGGCGTTCAGCATCCCCTACCTTTTTTTGCAAGTGCGTTTCGGCGATGCCGTGCCCGGTTCGTCCCTGTCGGGCGCCCTCGTCCGGCTGCCGGCGATCGTCACGGCCTACCTGGTGAAAATCTTTTTCCCGATCGGATTGGCGATCGATTATCCGCCGCCCGACTACGGCCAGCCACCGGCCTGGATCGCCCTGTTCTGGATCGCCCTGATTTTATTGCCGCTCGCGATCGCCGCGTTCGGCCTGGTTCATGGCCGGCGCTGGGCGTTCTGGCTTTTATTCGCGCCGCTTTTGCTTTGCCCTCTGGCCGGATTATGGAGCGGCTATTTCGTCGTCGCCGACCGCTATGCCTATCTGCCGGTCGCCGCATTGGGGGCGCTTCTCGCCTGGCCCCTGGAAGCCGCCGGGGAAAATCTCCGGCGGCGGACAGCCGCTTTGTCGCTGGCGATGATCCCGGTTCTGGCCTTCGGCGTCCTGACCATCGCCCGCAACAACGTGTTTCTGAACCAGGACACGTTCTGGGCCGCCGCCGAACGCGCCGCGCCGCTACGACCCAAGGTCGTCGAGGGGGTCGCCGCCCGACTCGCGCGACAGGGCCGCCTGGCCGAAACCATCGCTTATCTGGAAGCGGTCACGGCGCGGCTTCCCGACAACGCGAATCTTCGCCTCGAACTGGCGATGTATTTGTTCGACGCCGGCCGGACTGACGAATCGCAGCGGCTGACCGAGGCGGTCGTGCGGGAAAAGCCGCACCTCGCCAAGGCGCTCTGGCACCTCAGCCAGTTGTCTTTTGCCCGCCGCGATTATCCGACCGCGCTGCGCCTGACCCGCCGGCTCCTAGCTGAAAATCCACGCGACCTGGACGCGCTGGTTAACCTCGCGGTGTTGCTGAAGTTGGCCGATCAACCGCAACAAGCGCTGGCTGCGCTGGACGACGTGCTGGCCCAAAGCCCACTGCACGGCCTGGCCAATCTTTACAAGGGCATGATGTTGTTCGAAGCGGGACGACGCCGGGAAGCGATCGTTTTTCTGCGGCAAGGCCTCGCGGCGAACCCCGGTCACGCCAAAGCGCAAGAAATGTTGCGGGAAGCGGAAACGGGCGGGATTTAGCGTCGACCTTCTTTTTCAGCGAGCCGCTTTTCCAGTTCCTCGATGCGGCCTTCGAGTTCCGTCAGATCGCGGTTGAGCGAGGCCATCGATTTGAGCAGATCCATCAGTTCCGTCACTCGCTCGTCGATCCGCGAGTAAACCTCTTCCAGGCCTTTCTGACCGCCGGCGAACAGGTCCGTCAACATGCGCTTGCCCTCTTCGGGCTCGAGCTTACCGCGTTTGACGAGGCGGTTGACGTACTTGTCCATTTCACGGCGGGCCTGGGAGAAACTGTGCAGGCCCGGAATGATGTGGCGATCGACGAAATCGCTGATCGACTCGCCGCTGGTGGCGATGATCCGTTTGAGCGCGGTCAACGGCAGAATGCTCTTCTGCTTTTTTTCTTCCTCGAAGATGATCTGGGTCAGCGTCAGGCTCGTCAGGTCTTTCTTGGATTTGTTGTCGACCACCTTGACGTCGATCCCGGCCTTGATCATTTGGGAGATGTCGTCCAACGTCACGTAGGCCGACGCTTCGGTGTCGTACAATTTGCGGTTTTGATACCGCTTGATGATTCGCGTTTTCGACATGACCCACCCTTCCTTGAAGCTGCGCTACAGTATTCCCGGACGATTCGGCAAGTCAAGCGACGAGGCCGCTGTTCACCGGCCGCCCGCCACTCGGACGCCGTCCACGCAGGCATAGGGAATCGTCAGCGTCAGACCGTCCGCCGCGGCGGCCAGCCGGTCGAGGCGTTTTTCCAATTCGGCGAAAACTTCCGTGCGGCGTTCGGCCGACACGATCTCCCGCCAGGTGGGAATGAACGCCAACCGCCAAAAACCGTGCGCGAACAGGGCTTGCGCCCCGGAAAATCGCCAGGTGAACTGGCGTTCCGCGACGCCGGTGATGTCGAAACCGGCGCGACGCGCCCGGTCCAGCATCCAGGCCAGCGGTTTGCGCTTGGAAAAAATGTGCGCCGGCAGGCGGTCGAGGCCGGCGGTGTCGCCGGATTCCTTCAAGATCGCTTCCAACGTCCGGTATACCTCGGTCATGCTCTCGGGCAGATTGAACGTGAACACCAACTGCGCGCCCGGCCGGGCGACCCGCGCGCATTCGGTCAGCGCGCGTTCCGGGTCCGCCACGTTGTTGAAGCCGTTGTTGGAAACCAGTAAATCAACCACGGCGTCGGCAAGCGGGATCGCCTCGGCGCGACCCTCGAGAAGCCGCACGTTGCCGACCTGCCAGGCGCGCAACTTCCGGCGAATGCGCGGCCAGCCTCCAGTCCACGGGTCCAGGCCGATCACCCGGCTGCCCGCGCCCAACCGTTGCGCCAACTCGACCAGCGGAAAGCCGGCGCCGCTGCCGATATCAAGCGCGAGGATATCACGGCGCAGCCGCACGGTTTCCAGCAGCGTCAGGCCGAACGGCGCCGACCAGAGCGGCAGATCGTCGTAGGCCTCCACGTCGAATTTTTCCGGCGGGGTTCCCTCGAGAACTTGTCCGGGAGCGCCGGCGGATGTTTCGGCCGCCTCGCGGCGCACCAGTTCCGGGCTGAACGCCGGGCAACAGACCGCCACGTATTCGGCGCCACCCGGTCCCGGCGTGAAATAGCGGATGCGGTTGCCGCGTGGCGCGACGATCGCCTGCCCCGGACCGGCGACGAGAATCCCGACATTCGTTTCGGCGCGGACTTCGCCGCGTAACACCACCGTGTATTCGTCGAATTCCGGCGTTTGCGCCGGCTCGCTCCAACCGGACGGGCTGACCATCCGCGCGACGCTGACCGCCGGGTTCTCCGTCGCCAACCGGCCGATGTATTCCTCGATCGTCTTGGGCGGCTCACCCGCGGCTTGCGCCAAGACCGGCGTCACTACTCTTGGTTTCATCGAAGGATTGGTCCTCCCGCCGCGACATCCTGTCGGAAAAGGCGGTCAACAGCCGCAGCTTCCCGACGACGAATCATCGTCGTCATCCGGAGTCGGCTCCGGGCCCGACCCGGAATCGTCGTCGTCATTGTCGTCGTCGTTGTCGTCACTGTCGTCGTTGTCGTCGTTATCGTCGTTATCATCGTTGTCGTCATCGACACTATCGTCGTCATCATCGTTATCGTCATCATTATCGTCGTCATCGTCATCGTCATCGTCGCCGGCCGACAGCAGGAAATCCATCGCCGCACCCAAAACCTGTTCGCGGAACTCCGGCGAAAAAATCGTTTCGAACGGAAAACCCAGGTAGATCACCTTGAAAACGCCCGTATCGGCGACGACCGCCGCGCCCGCCCCGCCGTTGTAGGTCAGGTCGGTGAAACCGCCGGCGAGCGCTTGCACGACGTCCGGGTAATCGGCGGCGTAAATGGCATACGCGTCGTAGTCGAAATCGAACGACTCGATGCCGGCAAAAATTCCGCTCGGGTCGACGCGCCCCACGCCGCTCGAATCCGCAACGTACTCGGCGCGCAGATAATCGGCGTAAAAGAGCCGGTCGGCCGCCGACCCCATCTGCCAGAGATCCCAGCCGATTTCCGAACCGGAGATGAAGAGCGCGCCGCCATCGTCGAGGTACTCCGCCAGCCGGGCTTGTTCAGCGGCCGACAACGAAACATCGGCCGTCGATTCCTCGCCGGCGATCCAAAGCACCGCCGGATAATCGGCCAGCGACACCGCGCCTGCCGCGACCGCCTCGTGGTCGGCCGAATCGAAATCGAGGCCGGCCGCGGCCAGCGCCTCGGCGTAGGCGATCATGTAATCGAAGGAATTCATCCGCCACAGATAGCCGCGTTCGATCGTGCCGCCGCCGTAGTAGGCCTCGGGCACGTTCGCGAAACGGTCGAGCCGATCGAAGCCGTTGACCAACAGCACGCGCGGCGCGTCGCCGGTGGAAAAAACCAGGGTCGGGGTCGGAAAGCTTTCGCCGCCGTCGTTGAACGCCGTCAGCCGGACGAAACGCACCGCGCCGTTCTCCAGGGCGCCGCGTGGCGCGAGCGTCACCAGGGTGTCCTTGGTCTCGACGGCGTCGCTCTGACCTTTGCCGGTCCGGCTCAGGTAGGCGCGATAACCCGTCGCCGGATCGCCGGCCAGGCCGCCGTAGTCGTAATCCGGCGGCTGCCAGGCGGCAACGGCCTCGCCGTCGATCCATTGCACCGTCAAGGCGCGCGGCGGCTCGGGCAGGAAGTGCGGCGTCTCCCCGTCGCGCGCCGCGAAGTAGCGGACGGCGCCCTGATAAACCGCGCGCGCCACCAACTGGCGAAACGCCGGCTCCTTCAATTGCAACGCGTCGGCGGGCGTGTCGTGAAACGCCACCTCGACGATGATTCCCGGCGTCTCGTCGTTGTAATTCGGATTGATCTCGCCGTACCAGTTGGTGTGCTCGCCCAGGTCGATCCATGACGCCGACCAGCCGGCGCGGATGTCGGCCACGATTTCATCGTGGATCGCCGCGCGCAATTCCAGACTGCCCGGCACGCCGTCGAACGCGGCGTCCCAACCGCCGGAGGCGTAGGCGAAGGTACTGGTGCCGCTGCCCGGATCGGGGGCGTTGGTGTGCCAACTGATGTAGATGCCGTCCTCCCAGGCTTCGTTTTCCCACTTCACGTAACGCGGCATGGTGGTGACGGTATTGGTGACGCATTCCGGGCAGCCCATGAATTCCGCCTGGTACATCCCCGACATTTCCCAGCGCGGCTTGCCGGAATCCGCCGGCGTGCCGCCGCCGAAACGGACCGCGTCGGCGATGACGACCTTGTTGGTATCGCCGCCCTCGTTGGAGATCGTCACCCGGCGAGCGGCGGGCGGATCGTCGCGCAGAAAGTAGAAGCGTCCCAGATCCTTCCAGGTGAAGCCGTCGCGCTGCTGGTTGACGGCCAGGATCGTGTCGCCGTCGGCGTGGTGAACCGTGACACGGCAATCGACGGCTCGGTTGGCGCCGGCCGTATACCAGAGATACACGTGGTAGAAACCGTCGGCGGGAATCTCGGCCACGAAGTCGGCGGTGGCGCTTTCGGTCGCGGCGACCTGTACCGCCAGATAATCCTCGCCGTAGTAGCCGGGCGTGCTCGTCGACGACCACCACGAACCCGTGCTGGAAAAGCCGTCGTCCAGATTGTCGACGACAACCATCGCGGGATTCAGATCGCCTTCGCGCACCGGATAAACACCGGCGCCGGCATTCCACAGGTAGGGCAGCAGATATTGAAAAACCGCTTCCGCGTTGGAAAAGTCCTCGACGAGGCCGTTGGTGTTTTCACGCTGGGTCACCCACGCGCCGAGATCTTCGTTGTAATACCACCCATGGCCGGGAGAAAGAAAAACACTTTTCCCGGACAGAAAACCTGTCGGCTGCGGCTGGCCGAAACCCGGAGGCCGCGCGTTTTTATCAGCGGTTTCGTTCGGCTTGGCGCCGACCGGCGCGGGAGTACGGACCAGGCGGCCGATCGGCTCGTAACCGCGGCGCGGATCGTCGCGCGCCATCACCTTCGCCGGCACGCCCGGCGCGACGGACCGCATCGTCGTTCCGAGGGCCGCCATGAAGCGATCCGATACGGCCTCATCGGGCCGCGCGGCGAATCCCGGCGGCATGGTCAGAAAGAGCGTCCAGCCGGACGCGTCGCGCGCCAGACGATCCATTTTTGTACCGGCGGGAAAAAACGAGCGATAGCCGCGACCGCCTTGCACAAGCAGCCGTAAAAGGCTTTCGACGTCGGCGGCGCTTCGCCCGTCGAAGGTCGGCGCCAGACAAACGGGCCGACCGCGATCGGACAAGACGACGCAGGCCGATCCGCCGGCGGACGACACCCTTGCCGCCGGAACCAGAAAAAGCAGCAATAAAATGGTGAGGAAGATCGACTTTTTCATCACCGTTCCGAGATTCCAGCCCGAACTCAAGGTTCGCCGGCTTTGTTCCCGTTGTCCGCCTCCGGGGATGCCGTTTCGTCCAAAACTTTTCGGATCGCCTTCGCCAAGGCGCGCGGCGCGTAGGGTTTGCCGATGAAGTGCAGACCTTTATCGATCATTCCATGATGGGCGATGATGTCCTCGGTGTACCCCGATGAAAAAAGCACCCTGGTTTCGGGATGGATTTTCGCGAACCGCTCCGCCAGTTGCCGGCCGTTGATTCCCGGCATCACGACATCGGTGAGCAGCAGGTGGATCGGCGCGGGATACTGTTCGGCGATAACCAGCGCATCACCGCCGCTGTCGGCGTGCAGCGTTTTGTATCCCAGGCGTTTGAGGACCTTGATCGCCAGCTTCCGGACCAGTTCCTCGTCTTCCACCAGAAAAACCGTCTCGTCGCCGCCGGGAATTTCCCGCGGCAGGCCGTCGCGTTCGAGTTTTTCCGCTTTCTCCTCGATCCTCGGCAGGTAGATTTTAAAGGTGGTTCCCCGGCCTTCCTCGGAATAGACCTCGATGTTTCCGCCCGCCTGTTTCACGGCGCCGTAAATCGTCGCCAAACCCAGGCCCGTGCCCTTGCCTTTTTCCTTGGTGGTGAAAAAGGGTTCAAAAAGATGCGCCTTGGTTTCTTCGCTCATCCCGAAGCCGGTATCGCTGACCGCGAGCATCACGCATTTTCCCGCCCGGGGATAGGAATGAGCGCGGCAGTATTCCTCGTCCAATTCGACGCCCGCCGTCTCGATCAGCAGGTTGCCGCCGTCGGGCATGGCATCGCGAGCGTTGATCGCCAGGTTCACCAGGATTTGCTCGAATTGCCCGGGATCGATCTTGACCGCGTCCAGGCCTTCCCCGAGGATGATTCGCAATTCGATGTCCTCGCCGATCAATCGACCCAACATCTTGTGCATCGACGAAATCAGCTCGTTCAGGTCCAGTACCCGCGGCTCGATGAGTTGCTTGCGCGAAAAGGCCAGCAGTTGCCGGGTCAATGCGCCCGCGCTTTCCGCCGCCTTGCCGATCTCCGCCAGCGTCTCCGCCAACGGATCGTTCGGCTTCAAATCCAACAACGCCAGTTGTACGTTGCCGCTGATGCCGGTCAACAAATTGTTGAAATCGTGCGCCACGCCGCCCGCCAGACGGCCGACCGCTTCCATTTTCATCGCCTGTTGCAGTTGATCCTGGAGCTTCCGTTGCTCCTGATCGGCCTTGGCGCGCTCCGAGATGTCGCGGATATTCAGGACGATCCCTTGAACGGCCGGATCGTGCAACAGGTTGCTACCGATCGTTTCGAGGTGAACCCAGTTGCCGTTTTTATGCCGGTAACGATACTCGGCTTTGCGCACCGCGCCCGGCACTTGCAGGCCTTTGGCAAAAGTGTCGCGGATCATCGGCAAGTCGTCCGGATGAATGCCGTCAAAGGCCGAAACGCCATTCAGTTCCTCCGGCGAATAACCGAGAAGGCGCGTGATCTGATCGCTGGTATAGATGGGAATGCCGTAGCGGTCCAAAATCTGGATCACGTCGTTGGAATTCTGCACCAGCAAGCGGAAGCGTTTTTCGCTCTCGCGCAGCGCCTCTTCCACCCGCTTGCGGTCGGTGATGTCCTCGTGCACCAACGTGACCTCGCGGATTTTTCCGGCTTCGTCCCGGACCGGAAAAGCCCGCGCCTGAACCCAGCGCGTACACCCTTTCCCGAGAATTTTCTCCGCCGAATACTCTACGGCGGGAAGCACGACGGATTCGCCGGCGAACGCCTGCTTGATGAACGGCAGAATGCCGACCTCCGCGAGTTGGGGATCTTCCAGCATGTTGTACTTTTCCAAATCGTCCAGCGTCGCACCCCAGAGCCGTTCCCACTCCTGATTGACCTGGATCGTCTTCCCGGTTTCATCCATGATCTGGATGCTGAACGGCGACTGTTCGACCAGTCCCTTGAACCGCACCTCGCTTTCCCGCAGGGCCTTTTCCGCCTGTATGCGGTCGGTGATGTCCCGCGCCACGGCAAAAGTGATGCCCTGCTCCGCCTTCGGATGGGAAGTCCACTCCAGGTGGTGGTAAACGCCGTCGGCGGCCCGATAGCGGTTTTCGAAGTGAACGACGCGCCTCCCGGCTTTCAGTTCCCGCTCGATGACCTCGATGGTCTTGGCGACATCGTCCGGGTGGATGAATTCCAGGAAAGGCCGGCCGAGCAAGTCGGCTTCCGAATAACCCAGCACATCCTGAAAAGCCGGGTTGATCTTGAGGAAGGTGGCCGTGTTGATATCGGCGATGCAAACCAGATCCAGGGACATCTGAAAAATCATTGCCAAGTCTTGTTCGGCCTGTTCCAATTCGGCGATACGCCGGTGCGCTTCCCGCAATTCCCGCAGGAGTTGCTCTCTTGATTTACTATCGTCGAGCATGATCCCGCCTCTTGATAAAACTATAGATGAGGCGGACCCTTTTATACAAGTTGAAAACTATTTTGCCGTTTCGTAAAAATATAAAAATAAGCATTACATAAACTAGTTATGTATATGATTTAATGTCTATTATCAGTTGACGATTGATTGAGTGGATCAAATGGTCCGTTTATTCGGATTTCATTTTTTTCCGCAAGGTATTCAGGCCGAATGGCAGGTATAGCGGGCACCAACGGATGGAGGCGGTAATCAGCGGAATAACGCCGAGCAAACCCCACCAGGTTTTCAAGTAGAGACCCACCCCCAGGATCGACAGGCCGGCGATTATCCGCAACGCACGGTCCAAGTCGCCGATGTTCTTCGTCATGATTTCCTCCGCCCCGGCGACCGGGTCGCCGACCGTTTCTTTCTTCCGTCAACCTAACGCCGAATCGCAATTTGTCGAGTAGACCCGTCCGCTATTTCGCTTCGACAGCGGTTTTTACGCGACCGCGCATCAACTCTTCCATCAGTTCGGTCTGCACCTGCTGGATCTCCAGTAACCGCTGCCACTGGTGATTGATCAACCGGTCCACTTTTTCGTTCAGGATGCGGATTTCCAGCTCGGCTTTCAAGTTGATGCGGTAATCGTTGTCGTCGCGCACCCGGTCGCGCGATTCCTGCCGGTTCTGGCTCATCATGATGACCGGGGCCTGGATCGCCGCCAGGCAGGACAACATGAGGTTCAAGAGAATGTAAGGAAACGGATCGAACGGCGCGCTGAACAGCCAATGTGAATTCGCCAGCACCCAGACCAGCATGAATGCCGCGAAGAGGCCGATGAAATTCCAACTGCCGCCGAACGAAGCGACTTGATCCGCCACCCGCTGCCCGAAGGAAACCGACTGGCTGTATTCGCGGTCGGCGTTGGCGGTAAGCAATTCCTGGTCGCGGATCGCCTCCACCACGTCCTTTTCGAGGTCGGACAATTCGCCGCGATCCTCGGCCAGCAGATCGGCCACGTGCTCGGCGCGAAAGCTCGTCAAATCGGCCAGACAAACATAACCCGTAGGCGTCCAATCCGGATTTTTTTACGAATGACCTGGACGATGTTGTCGCGCAACGTTTCCGCGGGCATCATCTGGTTCAGCGGTTTTTCCTCGTGACAGACCTGGCAGACGGCGGTTTTCGCGGGGTTGTGGCTCATTCATTTTCCCTTTTTCGGCGGTTGGTCGCGTGACTAATGAATGGCGCATTTTTTCCGTCGGCGCAACCGGAACGCAACTCTGTTCGGGAGCAAGCTGCCGGCGGGCCGGCGTTCGAATCGCCAGCCCGCCCTTTATTCGAGGGATGGTTTCAATCAATTGAACGCGTTGGCGACGTGCTTCCAGATCATGGCGATATTCAACACGGCGTCGTGCAGGACGGCCCGATCGAATTCCTCGCCCGACACGGGCGCCTTGTCGGCGGCAAACACTTCGTCCAAGCTGATCAGATCATCCGAGTCGTAAGGGATTTTTTTCGGCGGCACGATCACCGACGACAGCGCGAACGAGCCGCGGGCAATGGTCATCATTTCGTTCCAGACGTCGTGATCCTTGTCGAGGTCGGGTATCGCCGGTTGAAAAGTCATTTTGAATTTGGCATCGACCTCGCGAACCTTGGCGAGAATGTCTTTCGCCGACAACTTACTCTGGAGAAAATCCTCCTTTTCAAAAAAAGTGCCGATTTTCTTATCCCAGCGCGCTTCCAATTGTTTGTGAAGTTTGCCTTTGTAATTGGTCAACACACGGCCGTCGCAGTGGCACGGCATACCGGCATCGGCGATGAAATGACTGAGCATGAAAAGAAAAGTGGCCACTTCTTCCTGCCGGGCCAAGGTGTTTTTGTCGACATCCCCGATGAAAGACACTTTACCTGGCAGATAATCCTGGATTTGCTGATTGCCCAGAATCAACAAATCCTTGATCGTGATCGTCAACGCCATTGCGCGGTTGGCCAGATGTTGTCCGGGACTCGGATCCGCTTTATACGGCGTCTGCCACCAGGCACTGTCCAGCGATTGATCCTGCCGCAGCAAAGCCGTCACCTGCCGTTCCGAGCCCAAATCCTCCAACAACTTCTCTTTCTTCACGACGAACTTTTTCTTCAGGTCACCGAGATACGGCACCATCTTCAGGACGTGATTGTCGAGGTTCCCGCTTCCTTTTTTCGACTCCTGCAGATCGGGAATCCAGGCGCCGACCGCCGCCGCTTTCGCATACGGCTCGATCAAATCGACAAACCATTGGTGCGATTGGCTTCCTTCGTCACGCAGCAGCGCGATCGCTCGCAATGCCAGCCAGGTATGAGCTCGCTGTTTCATTCAAATACCCCCTTTTACCGATGGTTAGATCAGGCCTTCCGGATGAAAAAAATACTTGGTGTGATATCTGCCTCTCAGGATATATTCCAAGTAACTATTTCTGACAAGCGGCCGTCCGACCCGCCGACGGGCGATGGCGGTCGACCGGAAAGCCGGCGCGAAACTTGTCGCTCCGAAGGGTTCGTGATAGCCTCACGGCCTCAAATGAAAATCGTTTATCTCCATACCGATCCGCTTCCCTCGCCGATGGCCGGCAGCGTCTTTGCCTTGTCCACCGCCGTCGGCCTGGCCAAGGCCGGTCACGAAACCGTTTTGATCATGCCGCGGAACCGGCGGACCGTCGCCGAAGCGCTGGAATATTACGGCGTCAAACCGCCGGAGAATCTGCGCATTCTGCTTCCCGCGCCGCCGGCCATCGAACTGGGTTCGTGGCGGATCGCTTATTCGCGGCGATTCTTCCGGGCCGCTTTCAAGTTGCTGCAAACCGAGGCGGTCGGCGCGGACGGGATCATCGTGCGCACGCTGACCCTGGCTCAATACCTGTCGCGGCACGAGTTGCCCGCGCCGCTCGTCTACGAAATGCACGACTGGTACGCCGACATCGAACGCAAATGGAGCGGCGCCGAGTGGATGATCGACGGCAAAAAGCTACGGCGCGAACGGTTTCTGCAAGCGGTCGAGAAAGAAACGATCCCGCGGCTGGCCGGGGTGATCGCCTTGCGCCGGGCGACGGGCGAACTGATGCGGCAGTGCTATCCAGCGGCCCGGGTCGAGGTCGTGCCGACCGGGCTGGACGCGCCCGCCGCGTTGCCCGCCGTCAGCGCGGAACCGGTGGTCGTCTACGCCGGCCAGCTTCACAAGCACAAGGGGCTGCAACTGCTGTTCGAGGCGCTGAAACTGGCCCCCGACCTGCGGGCGATCATCGTGGGCGGCGGCGACCCGCTCGCCGACCTCAAGGCGGAAGCGGCGCGGCTCGGGGTCGAGGCTCGCGTGGAGTTCACCGGGCACGTGCCGGCGGCGGCCGTCCGGGAGCACCTGTCGCGCGGCCGGGTCGGCGTGCTGCCGATGCGCGATTGCTTTTTCAACCGCGTGCTCACCTCGCCGCTGAAAATCATGGAGTATTACGCGGCGGGGCTGCCGGTGGTGACGGTCGACGCGCCGGTGACGCGCGAGGTCGTCGAGCCCGAGCAGACCGGTTTGCTGGCGCCGTTCGACGATCCGGCGGCGCTGGCGGGGGCTATGCGGCGGCTGTGCCTGGACGGCGAACTGCATGCCCGCTGCCGCGCCCGCATCGAACAACTCCTCCCCGATCTTTCCTGGACCCGGCGCGGCGAGCGGATCGGCCGCTTTCTGACCGAACTCGCCTCGCCTCGCCCCGGATAAACGATGCCCAGTCCAACGCTGTCCGCCGCCGGCCGCTTCCTGCGCACCTATCCGCTGACGATCGTCGCGTTCGCGGGCGGCATCGCGGGGCTGGCGTGGTTTCCACGCTGGCTGGCCGACGACGCGTTCATTCTTTTTCGCTATGCCGACAATCTGGCGCGCCACGGCCAACTGACCTTCAATCCCGGCCAGACGCCGGTCGAAGGTTATACGGGCATCCTGTATCCGCTGCTGCTGGCCGCGTTGCGCCTGCCGGGAATTCCGGCGGATGTCGCCGGACCGTGGCTGCTCCCGCTGTCGACCTTGGGCGGCGCGCTTTTCCTGGTCTGGATTTTCAATCTTTTGACCGCCGGCGAAATCGTTCGCGGCGGGTGCGTTTTACTCTATTTTTCCTACCCGCTCATTTACCTGCACAGCGCCAGCGGCATGGAAACGATGCTCTTCACGACCGCGATGCTCGCCGCGATCTATTCGTTTCTGCGTTTGTTCTCCGATCGCGGGAAATTCCGCCATCGCGAAGCGTATTTTGCCGCGGCCTTGCTGATTCTCGGGCTGGCCCGGCCGGAGGGAGTGGCGTTCGCCGCCTTCCTGTTTTGCGCCGCGCTCGCGACTTACCGGAAACTGGGCCGCGCGACCCAACCGTTGTGGAAGCGGGTGCTGCTGTTTTTCATCCTGCCCGGGGCGGCCTATTTCGTCTGGCGGTTTTCCTATTACGGCCACCTGCTGCCGAACACCTTTTACGCGAAGCGGCACGCGGCGGGCTGGAACCCGGCGGTCTGGTTGAATCTGCAATCCTTCTTTTTCGAATTTCTCTTCCTGCCGGCCGGCGGCATTCTCCTGGGTGCGGCGTTCCTGATCGCCGGCCGGCAATCACGTCCAGAAACGCCCGTCGCATCAAGGGAATCCGGGCTTTCCCTCGCGGCGGCCGCCGCGGCCATGCTGCTGTTCGCCGCAACGCTGATCCTGACCTATGCGCGCGCCGAACTCTGGATGAATTTTTTCTTTCGTTTCTGGATGCCGCTGCTGCCGCCGGTGATCGCCCTGCTGGGCGTCACGCTCGGCCGGGCCTTTTCAGGGCTCGGCAGGTCGCCCGAGCGCGCTTCAATCCGCCGCTTTTTATTGCCGGCCTTCGCCGCGGTGATCCTCGGCGGGCAACTGGTTCTGAATCTTCAGGCCTTTCCCGTCGAAGTTCGCTATGCCAGGGATTACGCACTGCTGCACGAGGAAGAGCATCGGCCGGCCGGCCGGTATCTGCGCGACCAATTGCGGCCCGATCAGACCGTGGCCGTGTTCATCGACGCCGGGCGGATCCCTTATTACGCCGACCGGCCCGCGATTGACTTCGGCGGCCTGAACGACCCGTTCCTGCCGTTTTCGCCGCGCGATGCGCAAACGCTCCGCGAGTACTTCTTTCGCCGACAGCCGGCGGCCGTGGCGGCCACCAGTTTCGCCTGGGATCACCTGGCCGGACTGGCGGAATTCATGCCCATCGCCGCGGACGCGCGTTTTCAGAGCTATCGCCTGGTGGAAAAATTTCGCAGCCGGTCGCCGATCACCTGGTATCTGTTCATCTATCGGCGCGAGGAACCGGTCGAATAGCCGGGATTATTTCTTTTTCGTATACAACACTAACCGCTGGCCGGGCTTGAGCGATTCGGAATGCAGACCGTTCCAGCGCTTGATGTCCTTGACGTTCAGCCCGTGCCGGTGCGCAATGCTCCACAGGTTGTCGCCCGAACGCACCCGGTAGCTGATCCGCGAACCGGAACCGGCCTGCTTTTTCCCGACCTTGGCCGTCATCGCCGCGGATTTTGCCGCGTCGGCCCCCGCCTCTGCGTTCAGTTGAGCGGGTTGTTCGTCTTTCGTCGCCTGCGGAGTCACGTCAAAAGTGACGGTCATCAAGCTGGCGATTCGCCGGCCGGAATTATCGGTGGTGATCGCCATTTGCCGCCGAATCATCGGCGCGGCGAATCCCTTGGGCGCCCAGTTGGCTTGCGCCAGGATGACCGGCGTCGAGGGCGGGAAGCGGCGCGCCGGGAGGCTCAGCGGCCCCGGAACTCGCGAGACGCCGCCACGGCAGGCGACGCGATAGGAGCGGCCGGCGCGGATGCTGTTGGAGCGCAAGCCGTTCGCCCGCTTCAACGCGGCCACGGAGGTGTGGTACCGCCGGGCGATTCCACCCAGGGTGTCGCCTTTACGGGCGCGATGATAGGTGTAGAAAGTCGGCGGCTTGACCTTACCGGCCGCCAAGAGGATCGGATAAGCCCGCCGGCCCAATTCCTGGGCGCGCGGATTGTAGAAACGGACGTGATAATGCGTCGCATGCCCCCGGGCATGCCGGACGATCGACTGTCGACTGCCGTTGGGGTACTGGAAGATCGTCGCCAGCCAGGCGGGATCCTCGCCGATGGAAAGCGCGTACTCGTAAAGCTCGCGTTGGATTCGCGAGTCGAGCAGAATGATTTCGATATCCGCATGCACCACGAAGGCGCGGACCAGGGCCCAGTTGCGCGGCAGGTCGAAGGTGCCGTGGTTGCCGGGCGTATACCAGGGCGAACCGTCGGTGAAGTAGAAACCGACATCCGCGTCACGACCCGCCTGGTGACTGACGTGGCGATTGAGCCGGCCGCCGTCCTCGTCGCTGATGTCGCCGAGGTTCAGCGGCGGGGTATTGGGAAACGCCTCGTTGACCGTGGTGATCGCCGTGCGTAAGCCATCGATTGTTTCCTGGGTGCCCCAGGTTTCCCGCGGATTGACGATGCGCCACCGCGGGTCTTCCGGCATTTGCATTCCGCCCATCAAAGCGCCGCTGTTGGTGAAACCGATCGACATGGCTCCCAGAGCCGTCGGGTTTTCCTGCAACAGTTTTTGGAAATCAGCGTCGCTTATATCGGCGAAAGGCAATTCGGTTGGAGAAAGCAGGGAATAGGGAGATGGATTCGTGGATTGGAGACCGTCGGCGATGACTCCATCTTCGCCTTCGTCGCTGGCGGCATCCCCTTCTTCGTCGTTAATGGCCAGCGGAATCGTCTCTACGGTTGTCGCCTGATCGATGACGGGGGGAGTATCCCCGGCATCCTCATCACCGTCTTCCTGACCGTCGTCCTGGTCGCTCTCATCGGGTTCCATCGCCAGGGCGGTCGAAACGAACACCAGCGTCACCAGGAAAATACTTAGATACCACCACCAGTGTTTCCGGGTCATTCTTACCTCCGGGGGGTCGATCCGGTCGACCGGGCTCCTCCCCTTTCCCAATGCCTCCAGAAAAATTTGATCGAATATAGCATTTTTAATGCGGCAATTGCAAAGAGACTTTTTCTTCAATGATTCTGAGAAGTTGAATTAGATAAAGGCGATTTTCCGGGTAAAATTGGCACTATCCCTGGTCCAAAACTTCCCGCACCTTGTAGGTCAGGGTTTCGATCGTGAAAGGCTTGGCGATGAAGTGGGTCTTTTCGTCCAACACCCCGTGATGACCCAGGATATCCTCGGTATATCCGGACATATAGAGGATTTTAAATCCTTTTCGCAGAGTGGAAAGCTTTTCGATCAATTGTTTACCGTTCATCTGCGGCATGATGACATCGGTTAAAACCAGATCGAGCCGCCCGTCGTACTTTTCCAAGACCTCCAAGGCCACTTTCCCGTCCTCGGCCTCGAGAACCCGATAGCCCTGCCGCTCCAGAATCCGGCAGGCCAATTGACGGACCATCGGTTCGTCCTCGGCGACCAGGATGGTTTCCGACCCGCCTGGCAGAACTTCAACCTCCTGCTTGACCGGCATCGGCTCGACCGCCGAAACCCGCGGTAGATAGATGCGGAAGGTGGTGCCGATGCCAAGCCGGGATTCCACTTCGATAAAGCCGTTGTTCTGCTGAATGATCCCGTAAACCGTTGACAAACCCAGTCCGGTGCCCTTTCCCACCTCCTTGGTGGTGAAAAACGGCTCGAAAATATGCTTCAGTTCCTCTTCTGCCATCCCGACGCCCGTATCGGTGATGGAAATCCGGGCATAGGAACCCGGCAGACGATCCTGACTGTCCTCGCAATCGCTTTCGGTCAGCACCACCGGGTCGATCCGGATCATGACCATGCCGCCGTCCGGCATGGCATCGCGCGCGTTGACGACCAGATTGACCAATACCTGCTCCATCTGGCCGACATCCAAATGCACGAAGCACTCCTCGGTGACGGGCTGGATCATCAGATCGATGTGTTCGCCGATCAAGCGTTTCAACATCTTGGTCGAGTCGCCGATGATGGTATTGAGATTGACCGATTGCGGTTTGATCATCTGCCGGCGGCTGAAAGCAAGAAGCTGTTGGGTGATGTTGGACGCCCTTTCGGCGGCCCGGCGGATCTCACCGGCGGTTTCCCGCATCGTCTTGGGGTCGAAATCCGGGTCCGTCAACAGGTCGGCATAGCCCAGGATGCCGGTCAGAATATTGTTGAAATCGTGGGCGACGCCGCCGGCCAGCCGGCCGATGGATTCCAGTTTTTGCGCCTGTTGCAATTGTTCCTGCAGCCGCTCCTTTTCTTCCTCGGCCTGCAGTTTCCCCGTGATGTCATGGCCGACCATATGGATGGCCGGCCGGCCCTGATAATCGGTCGGGATCATCGACAATTCGACCACGATTTCCTCGCCGTTCAGGCGCGTCAGACGAACCTGAAGGGAATCGAGGCTGGTCGCATTGTTTTTCAAGGTCTTCAGAACATTGACGATGCGACCGCGCTGTGTTTCCTGAATGTAATCGGCGAAAGCCCGGCCGATGAACCGCGTCGGGTTGTCGTCACCCAGCAGGCGGGCGCCGGTGCGGTTGATGAAGGCGATTTGTTCCTCATGCAGCACGACCACGAGGCTGGGCGCGCTTTCCACCAACAGCCGGTACCGCTCCTCGCTCGCGGCCAAGGCGGCTTCCGCTTTGCGGCGGTCGGCGATTTCGCGGTTGAGCTGCTCGTTTCATTTGCTGATCTGGGCGTTCAATTCCTCCAGCGAATCATTGGACGCGACGAGCAAATTCACCAGACGTTTCAACTCTTCTTCGGCTTTTTTACGCTGGCTGATATCGCGCACGATGGAGAGAATCACCGTTTTTTGCTGATATTCGATTTGCCGGTTGTTGATCTCCACCGGCACCGGGTTGCCGTCCGCCCGGATCAGCGTGGCTTCGAAAACCTGCTGACCCTGAAGCTCCATTTCCTGCATGTGATGGGCGATGTCCGGCTGGCATTCCGGGGAGCCCAGTTCGGCCATGGTCTTGACCCACAGTTCCTGGCGGGAAAAGCCGAGCAACGTGCAGGCCGTTTCGTTGACGGCCAGGAAGGGCTGGTTGACGCCGTGGATGAAAAAGGCGTCGGCGGCGCTTTCGAACAGCATGCGATACCGCGATTCCGATTCGGCCAGCGCCAGCTCCGCGCGCTTGCGCGAAGTGATGTCCAGGTAAACGCCGATAATGCCTTGAATGTCTCCTTGGGGTCCGACCAGCGTCGAGCGGCTGAGCAAGACTTCCCTAGTGGCGCCGCTGGCCACCACCAGGGTGGTTTCCGTCATTTCCACACCGGGGTGAGCCAGCAATTCCTCGTCTTGTTCTCGCAGGGTTTCGGCTTGTTCCAAAGTGAATAATTCGAAGTCGGTCTTGCCGATGATTTCTTCGCGGGTCGCGTTGAGATGGCGGAAAAACGCGTCGTTGACGATGACGTAACGTCCTTCGGCGTTTTTATAAAAAACCGGATTCGGCAGGGCGTCGAAGACGTTTTGCAGAAACCGGATCTGATCTTCCTTCTCCTGCTGCCTTTGTCGCAAATCGCCAATGTTCTTGAATTGACCGATGACCCCGATGATGTTGCCGCCCGTACCGCGCAAGGGGAAAAAAGTCGCCCGGTAGGGAATTGCGCCGGTTCGCGGGTCCGGGAGGTCGTAATCGCGCTCGAGGTGGCTTTCGCCCATCAGCACCCGATGGACCGGACACTCATGCCAATCGCAATGCGAACAAGGAAAAATCTCGTGGCATGACTTTCCGACGATGTTTTCCTCCGTTTGGCCGGCGATCTGACAAAATTGTTTGTTCACCCGAATGATCCGCAACTGCCGGTCGATGATGCTCAAGCCATCGGCGGTGTTTTGCATGATTTGATCGAGGGCGCCTTCGGCGCGGGCGGTCGCTTCCTGAGCGGAAAATTGCGCCACTTGTTCGCGACGATTGTAGCGAATAATCAGGAAAAGAATAATGACACCCGCGATCCAAACCAACAAATGGGCGATCGCGGACTGTTGCAGATTGAACCGATGAATTACCGTCAACGACGACATGTTCAGCGAAACGCTGACCGCGCCGGCGATCTGCGATGAGCCAGATCCCAGATGTTCATGGCAACGCCGGCAACTTTCGCCCGCCGGCATCGGACGAACCATGCGGAAAAAGGGCGTCCCGTTGAGATCCACTTGTTCGGCCACTTCCGCCGCGCCGCCCGCCAGGCGATGCAAGGCATTCGTTTCCCATTCGTCGGCCTGATTGACCGGATTGATCGGATTGAGCGCCACCAGATGCACCCCGGCCGCGCCGGCTCGCGGCTTCTCCTGCCAGACAATCCGCATCATGTATTCCGGATTGATCAAAGTCAGGGTCTGGCCATCGGTGGTAGTCAGATCGCGATCGTCGACATGAAGAAACGGGTTGGGACTCGGGGAGCCTTTTCCTTCCAGGGCGTAAACCCCGCCGACGCCGGCGCTCCAGGCATGGTAGGCCAGATCGCGTTCGGAAGCGGCGACCGCTTCATTGTAGGCGATCTCCCGGCAATCGGCCTTTTCGGCCCACAGTCGCAACAAACCGGACAGCACCAGAATCAACGTCCATCCCAGAATGAGATAGAAGAACGTCGACTTGGAAAAGGTCCCGATTTTCTGTTGCGTCACTCCAAATCCCTTATTTTCGTTTTGACCTCATAACGCCGTTGGAAAAGTAGCAAATTCCGTGGTTTTCAGAGGCAATCACATGCGGAGTTTGGTTTTCCCCCTTCCATGGTGTTAATCTGATCGACACCTCAGCGATAAAAGATAAGCGAAAAAATACTCAACAACGTGAAATATCAAGAAATTCCAACAGCCTTATTCATCGCGCCCCGGAAGTGGTTTTCATGCTTTGACTTGCCGCAAAGGGAAGTGTACTTTCACTGACACGGAGAACTCTGCAACCGGAGAACAAATGACTCAAATGGACTGGATCGGCGTCGGCATCCTTGCGGGTTCATTGGCTCTTTTGGGGATTTTCCTGCGTTTTCGCTTCATTCGGCAGCATCCGGTCCTGCTGGTCAGTTTTATCGGCAACCCCGGTCTGGTCGGCGTTCTGGCCGCTTTTGCCTTCTGGTACCGCGACAATCCGACCTGGGGCACTCCGCTCTGGATCGGCGCCATGTTGCTGACCGTTCCGACGGCGTTGACGGTCATGATCGTGGCGCCAAAGGCTTATTTCAAGCAAATTCAAGCCGAAATCGACAAAATGCCGCCTTCGGAAGCCGCTGAAAGCGCCGCACCGGATAAAAAGTAGCGTCATTTCCCGGAATTGAGCCAAAATTTCGACGAATGATTGCCTGCGGGGCGATTATTTCATTCCCGGCGATAGATTTCGGCCAGCAGTTGTTTGGCTCCTTTGACCACCTCGTGTTCCGGGGGACCGCCGGCGATGATTTCCTGTAGGAGATCGACGGCGCGTTTTTTATCGCCGAGACGAACATAAAGGCGGGCTGCGTTGGCCTTGGCAAAAAGCGCTTCCTCGCTTTGCGGGTACTCCTGAACGATCGACAAGTATTCCCGCAGGGCCGGGGTAAAATCTTCCTGCGAAAAGTACAAATCGGCCAGGGTGAGGCGGGCATTGCGCACTACACTTGGGTCTTCGGTTTGTTCGGCGATGAGTCGCCGCAAGATCGCTTTCTGTCCGTCCACATTTCCCGACTCGCCGTATAGATCGGCCAACAATTGCATCGCCCGCACGGTAATCCGGTCATTGGGATAGCGCTCGATGATCGACTGGAATTGCGTGATCGCGGCAGCCGTCTGGCCTGCGGCGCGTGTCACTTTAGCCAATCCCAATTCGGCCTCTATCGCCGCGACCCGATCCGCCGCGAAAGTCGCGCCGACGAATAAAAAGTCTTCCCTGGCTTTGGCCAGGCGGCCCGCTTGCAGATCCAATTGAGCACGGCGCAAATAAACCGGCGCCATGGCCGGCGTTTCGCCGTAAGCCTGGATCAGCAGCGCCAACTGTCGGTCGGCGCCATCCCAATCCAGCCGTTGGACGAAATGCTCGGCCGCATTGAGCCGCAACCGGATGGGCAACGACGGGTCGGCCGGCGAATGCCGGACCGCGCGGTCGACCAATGCCTCGAACTCAGCCATCCGATCGGCGGTTAACGACCAATTGGCCCAATCGGCAAGCACTTCGCCGGCGATCGGTTGGCCGGAAGCAGCGTCGCTCGCTTGTTTGAAATAATCGCCCGCGGTTTGCGGCTGCTGCAACGCCACGCTTAAATTCGCCAGGTCGAGCAGGGTCCGAGCGCGGGTCGGCGGCGCGATTTTGTTTTCGGCCAGGACGCGGCGGAAAGTCGCTTGGGCTTCAGTCAACCTACCGGCTTTTTGCTGCGCCCGCCCCAATCCCAGCAAGGCTTGCGCTTTCTGCTCGACGTCGGACGCGAAGCCGAGGGCCGCCTCGAATTCACCGGCCGCCTCGTCGCGCCGGCCGATCCGTTCCGCCCAATCGGCCAGTCCGAGATGAATGGGATAGGCGATCGCCGCACTGCCCTTCACCTCGGAAATCAAATCGGTCATTTCCTTTTTCGCCCGCGGGTAATCGCCGCCCTCTCCGTACAACCGCACCAATTCCGTCGCCGCCATGGCGCCATCCGCCGAACCGGGCGAACGCCGTAGCACTTCGCGATAGACCTTGGCGGCCGCGTCAGGATCGCCGCTCTGCACCATCAATTCCGCCAAGCCCATTTCCACCGGACCGGACTTGGCGGCCTTGGTTTCATTGGCCATCTCCAGAAAGATCGCTTTGGCGTGTTCGACGTCGCCCTGTTGCAAATAGAGTCGCGCCATTTCCGTCCGCGCGCTTCGCCGGACATTCACGTCGGCGGTTTCCGTGAGCGCGCGGCGATAAACCGTCATGGCTTCGGCGATCCGGCCTTGCGCCCGATCGATCTCGGCAATCCCTTTTTCGGCCTGCCAGCGAGCCACGGGCAGATGCCCGTACTGATCCGTCATCGATTCGAAGGTTTTTTGCGCCTCCGCGAAGCGTCGTTCCGCCAGGAAAGATTGGGCGGTTTTTTCCAAAGCCGGCCAACGCAAATCGCTCTCGACCGGTGTTTCGATCGCTTGCCGATAATACTGGCGGGCCGCTTCATAATCCTGCTTTTCCATGGCCATCCGGCCCAAGCCCAGCCAGGCATCAAAGCGAAAACGCGGGTCGATGCTTTGCTCCCACATCCGAAATATTTTTTCCGCTTCCGCCGGATTTTGGCTTTCCAACCGGACGGCCGCCAACGTGGCTTCCAACGAATGCTTCAGCGCCGCATCGCCGAATTGGGCGATCCCTTCGGTCAACACGGCGGCGGCATCATCCCAATTTCCGCTCCGACGGAACAAATCCGCCAATTGCTGGTAGCCGTCGCGCCTGACGATCGGGGAAATTTGCGAATCGACGGTAAGCTCGCGGAATGTTTGCCGCGCCTCTTCCGTTTTGCCTTGCGCCTTGAAAACCGTCCCCAGGCCCAGCCGGGCTTGTCCTTTGAGATCGGGATCGGGAACCTCGTTCGCCAAATTGCGATAAATCTCCAAAGCCTCATCGAACCGGCCGACGCCGGTTAATTCGGCCGCTTGATCCAAGGAGGCATTCCATCGCGCCAAAACGCTGTCGGGAAAGCTTTGTTCCATTTCCCGCATCAGGGTTTCCGCCGTCGCTTCGTCCCCCTGCTGCCGATAAAGACGGATCATCGACAGATAGGCATCCACCTTTTCCTTTTCGCCGAACGGCAATTGCAGGATTCGCCGATAGTCGGCGATGGCTTCGTCCGGATGACCGGTCATGATCATCAGCGAAGCCAGGCCCTGGAAAGCCGCGCCCTGGACGGCGGGAAAATCGACGAATTCCTCGGCGGTCAATTGATACAAGCGTATGGCGTTGTCCGGGCGCTTGCCGGCCGCGGCGATTTCCGCGAGCGCCAAAAGCGCTTGGGCGCGTTCGGCGGGGTATTCCTTTTGGTCGGCGATTCGCCGGAGCAGCGTTTCAGCGGTCGCATAATCGGCGTGTTGCCGCAGGATTTCGGCCCAATAGAAATCTGCGGCGAAAACCTGTCCCGGGTCGCCGCTGATCGCGTTTCGCCAGCGAGTAAAAACTTCTTCGGCGTCCACCTGTCGGTTCCGGTTCATGAGGAGGGAAATCAAGGAACGATTGGCTTCCGCCAGGTTCAATTCGTTGTCGGACGACGAGACGATTTTTTCATACCCGGCGATGGCTTCGTCCGACCTGCCCTGTCGAGCCAGGATCGACAGCAAAGCCAACTCGGCGGCATCGACCTCGGCCGGATGATCCGGGTATTTCTTTTTCAGATCCGCCAGAATTCCCCGCGCCCGGTCGGCCTGCCCGTTTTCCGCGGTTACCCGAATGATCGCGGTCAAAATCGACAAACGAGGTTCCGCCTGTTCGGCGAGCGACAAGGCTTGCTCGTACTCGCGGATGGCTTGCGGGTAATCGCGCTGTTGTTCGGCGATCAGTCCCAAGCCTTGCCTGGCTTGAAAAGCCACCGCCGAACCGTCGCCCGGCGAATCGGCCAACACTTGTTGATAAATGGAAATCGCCTCGCTGAATCTTGCCAGGCTGAAATAGCTTTTCGCCAGGCCCAATAACGCGCGAAGGGATGCCGACTGATCGACTGATTGCCGGGAGAGAGCAAGAAATAGCTCCGCCGCCTCCGTGGCTTTTCCCGCCTGAAGAAAATATTCGGCGACCGCCAGGCCGGTGCTTGCCAGCACATTCGGATCATCGGCGTATTCGCTCTGAATTCGCTCCTGGACCTCTCGGACTTTCTTCTCGCGGTTCAGTTGAAAATAGATCTTCAGCAACGCTTGCAGGCCTTCCAGGCGGATCTCCGGACCGCCGCTGTCGGCGATGGATTCGTAAATCCGGATGGCGTTTTCGATATTTCCATGCCGATATTGCAGGTCGGCCAGCTGCAAGCGATTGGAAAAACCCTGATCCGGGTTGTAGGGAATGCGTTTCAGCAGTTCGGCATTGATCTGGGCGACCCGGGTCAGATCGCCCTTGGACAAATAGTACTCCTTCTTCTTTTCCAAGGCTTGAGCCAGCCAGAACCGCGTCCCGCTTGCCGCTATTTCATCGATTAATTGGAGTGCTTGACCGGAATTGTTTTGTTTCAGCAAATTATCCGCGAGCCAGAACTTGACAGCGAGCCGCAATGAAGAATCGATGCCCCAGTTATTCACCCATTGGTTGAAGTAATGGCGTTCCTCATAAAGTCCTTCGCGTGCCCTGAGGTCCAGGGCAATTTGCTTTACGGCCTCAAAAACGATGGCCTGATCCTTTGAAAAATCGGTAACCCGACGATAAATCCGCATCGCCTCCGCAGTGCGGTCCAAGGCTTGCAACAATCTGGCTTTCGCCATGAGCACCTCGGCGAACGGCGACGGCGCCGCGGCGAAATCCTGAAGCAGCCGGTCGTACAACTCCATCGCTTCCACCGGCCGCTCGGCGGCGATCAACGCTCTCGCCCGCAGAAGCAATAGGTTTTTGAAATAAATTCCCGGCGGACGATTCGCCATCCTCGCGTCAATGCGGGCAATCGCCTGATCCGGCTTTTTCTGCAAGAGGTCCAATTCGACGAGCCGTGCGGTGAGGTCGAGCCAACGCAAGCCGTGATCGTGATCGGCCGACAACAATTCCTCGAGCCGGGCGCTGGCTTCCGCGTAACGGAACCAGCTTTCCAGATAATTCGCCAAACAAAGTCCGGCGGAGATCCCCAGGGCATCTTGCAAATGTTGTTGAAAAAGAAGCTGTAGTTTGTCGAACGCCTCGCTATTTTCCTCGACGCCGTTCAACATTTGGCATTGGACCAGGATCTCCGCTTCGGTCGAAACTTCCTGATTTTCAGGAAATCGCTGCTTTATTTCAGAAAAAATCGCCAGCCCGTCTTCCGACAGGGCCAACGATTTGTTCAATTCGACCCGAAGACGTTCGAGACTGATTTGGGCCAGCAGACGAGGCCCGGTGATTTGCTTTTCAAGTCGAACATAATAGGTATCGGCGTTCGCGAAACAACCATGGCGATAAAGGTACTTTGCTCCGGCAAAGGATTCCCAGCCGATGGTTTCGCCTTGGTTGATCGGTGTCCGCGTCTGCTCCGCCAGCAATTCCCGCGCCAGCGAAAAGTCGCCGTCGGTCTTGGCCAATTCAACTAATCGTAACCAGGCTTCCGAAAGCAGAGGATGGTCGCTGTATTGTTGCGTCAGGCTCCAGATTTCATTTTCGGCGGCCCGGGTTTTACCCAACGCCGCCAGAATATCGGCATATTCCAAATGCATCTGAAAAATCGAGGTGAAAATGTAGGCATTGTTGAGCAGGTAGAATTTCCATTGGGGGCCCAGGTTGTTCAACTTCTGGTTTAGATAATTATTGACGCTGATGATAGGCCGACTTGGCTTTTGCTCGACCTTTTCTCCCACGGGGTCTACCTTCTCGCAAAGCAAACCATCCAAAGAAAGTTCTTGCCCCAAAGACTCTTCCGCCATGGAAATAAAGCCGCTTCGATAAGTTTCGCTCGTCCCACGCCAGAAAATGATGTCCAATAAAAACACCCAATTAAAAATCGCGAAAAAAAGGATCGCCGGAATTGTCGTCCGCCGGTGGCGCCAGAACATCCCCGGGAAATGGGATAAAACCCGCCAAACGAACAATAGAACTCGAACGATTTTGGCGACAAAAGCCACTCCGGGACGAATCAACAATCCCCAGATGATTTTTCGGAAAATGAAATCGCCAAAGCCAAACAATCGGCTCCTGATTGTTCTCGCGGTTTGAAAAAATGCCTCGCGGGAAAACTTCACGCCGGTGAGATCGGCCCGCCGCAGATCCATGCCGATCAATCGCGCCTTGGTAAAATCGGCCCCGGAAAAATCGCCGTCGGTGATCCTCGATCCAATCCAGCGTGAACTTCCGGCTTTCAATCCGCTCGCCTTGGCGCCGCCGAAACAACTCACGACAATTTCCGCGCCCGAGAAATCCGCGTCGACAAGCGTTGCGCCTTCCAAATTAGCCTGGTGAAGCAAAGCGCCGAATAACCGCGCCCGACTCAAATTCGCTCGCGACAGATCGGCACCGGTCAAATTGGCGCCGGTCAAATCGACCTCGCTCAGGTCGGCGCCGCTCAGGTCGGCCAGGGTCAGATTCACCGCCGCCAGTTTGGCCCCCGAGAGATCCCGGCCGGCCCATTGGACGCCCGCCAGATTGACGCGCTGCAGGGAACCGTTGCGAAGCAGCTCTGACTGATCGAGCGCCAGGTTGAAATCGGATACCGTCAGTGAAGGATTCGGCAGCGTTTCACTCAAAGCCCGGCGAAAGTCAGCCGCGCCGAAATGGCCGGCTAACAATTTTTTCTCCAGTTTCCGCCCGGCTTTCTTATCACCCATGCAAGTCTCGGCTCCCTGACTTTGCCCACCCACTTCGGAAAGCATAACGAGTCGGCGGAAGGAAAGTCAAAGCATTCCGCGAAAAAACGAGCCTCATTCTCCACCGCGGGATTAGCCCCCGCCTTGCGACACCGCCGCTCGCCTGAGTATGCTGCTGCCATGAGTCAAAGCCGCCGCCAGCTCGCCATCGTCGTCCTGCCGCCGGGTCCGGTTGACCGACCGCCCCTGGGACCGGCCTGGCTGGCGACCTATCTGCAAACCCAGGGATTCGCGGTCGGCGCGCTCGATTGGAATCTTCGCGAGTACCGGAACGCCGCCGAAAACGATCGGCGGCACTGGGACGCGATCGGCGCCGACTCGTTTTCCGGCGACACGACGCGGTTTTTCCTGGGTTCGGTCGGCCGCGTCGCCGAGGCGATTCTGGCGATCGATGCCGAAATGCTGTATCTGCCGCGAACCGAAGCAAATCAGGACATGGTTCGCGAGGTCGCGCGCGAAATTCGCCGGCAAGCCCCCGATCGACCGCTGCTGGTCCATGACGTAACGGCTTTTCTCGACACCGAGCGCATCATCTGCGACCGGCTGGCCGATTTCATCATCCTCGGCGAGCCCGAGGAAACGGTGACGGAAATCCTGCACCGGCGCTTGAACGTCGCTTCGTGGGATGCGCTACGCGGCGCTCTGCCGATCGATTCGCGCGGCGCCGGCCGCTTCATTCCCCGCGAACCGCAACGCGACCTGGATGCCCTGGGTTTCCCGAGCTTCGAGGAATTTCCGCCGGCCGATTATTTATCGGGCGCGCTACCGATCCGTTCGAGCCGCGGCTGCTGCTATCGCTGCCTGTTCTGCGGCGAGCAGCCCATCGAAGGCCCGTACCGCCGGCGCAGCCCCGAGCGCGTCGTCGCGGAAATGGTTCAACACCGGAGGCGATGGGGCGTCGAGGAATTCGTCTTCGAGGATTTGGTTCTAGACAACGATCCGGCGGCCTTGCTGGAGATGAGCGATCGCCTGGCGGAAAGCCGCGGGGGTTTTCGCTGGTCGGGGCAGTTGGCGCCGCGGGAAGATCTGCCCGCCGAGGCTTTCGCTCGTTTGGCGGCGGCCGGTTGCCGGAAACTGACCTTCGGCGTCGAAAGTTTTTCCGACGACCTGCTGACGGCGATGAACAAGCCTTACACCGGCCGCGCCGCGATGGAAAACATCCGGCAGGCGCACGCCGCCGGCATCGAAACCCGGCTGAATTTGATCGTCGGTTTTCCCGGGGAAACCGACGCGGATTTTCTCGCCACGGTTCGGGCGTTGCACGAGTTGCGCGATTGCCTGGACGGCGTGGATCGGTTGCAGCCTTGCCGGCTGTTGCCCGGCAGCCTGTTGGCCGCGCAAAGCGAGAACTGGAAGCTGACGGTCTCATCGGATCGCGATCCCGACCAGTGGTCGCACCGCGGCTACAACAACCTTGTCTGGCGGCAAAAGCGCGCCGCCGAATTGGCGATCTGGATCGGCGGGCTGAATCTCGATTTCGCTTACGACCGCCTGGTCCCGCCAGAGCACCCGTTCCGGCGCCTGGAGCAACCCATCCGGCGACGCCTGGCCGAAAAAATCGCCCTGGCGCCCGAGGCGGTGCTGGTGACCTTACCCCCCTGGGGCTTCGAGAATCCGCCGGTCGGCCTGGCTTACCTCTCGACCTACCTGCGCGCCCACGGGTTCCGGACCGCCGTGCTCGATTTCAACATCCGGTTCTATCGCGCCGTGCCCGAAAATCAGCGCCTGTTGTGGCACGTCGAAAACAAGAATTTCTGGTCCGACGAAAAAACGTTCCCCGTCGTCCGGCACCTGCTGCAACCGCTGCTGGACGAGGCCGTCGCCGAACTGGTCCGCCTCGCGCCGCCGCTGCTCGGGTTCAGCGTCGTCGACCCCAAAGAACGCATCACCCTGGAAGTCATCAAGGCCTTCCGCCTCCGCAACCGCACCACGCGCATCCTGCTGGGTGGGCCGGCCTGCTTTACGCCGGAATACCGGCAAATCTTTCTCGATGAAGCGGGCGACCTGATCGACGGTTACTGCATCGGCGAGGGCGAAGCGACCTTGCTGGAAGCCTTGCGCCGCACGCTGGCCGGCGAATCGTGGCGCGACGTTCCCGGCCTGCTGACCTTGGACGAAAAACGCGCCTGCCGGTTCACGCCCCGGCCGCCGCTCGCCGATCTCGACGCCCTGCCCGCGCCGACCTACGATGAGTTCGATCACGCGCTGTACCCCGGCGATTCGCTGATCCTCGAATGGTCGCGCGGCTGCATCGGCAACTGCACCTACTGCAAGGGGCGACAGATCAGCGGCGATTTTCGCATGCGCGGCGCCGCGCACATCGTCGCCGAGTTGAAGCGCCACGTCGAAAAACACGGTTACCGCCGCTTCACCGTCGCCGACAACCTGCTTAACGGCGATCCGGAGATCCTGGCGGAGATTTGCGAACGCCTCATCGCCGACGGCCTGGAAATCCGCTGGAACGGCGAGGCCATCCCCCTGCCCGCGATGACGCGCGACCGGCTCGCGCAAATGGCGCGGGCGGGCTGCACCGAAATTCAATGGGGGTTGGAATCGGCCTCGCCGCGCGTCCTGCGCCTGATGGGCAAAAGCCGCTTCTTCACCGTCGAACAGGCGCAACAAGTCATCCGCGACTGCCACGAAGCGGGGATCAAAACCTGCCTGTTCATCATCGTCGGGTTCCCCGGCGAGGAGGAAGAGGATTTTCAACAGACTCTGCGGTTCATTCGCGAAAACGCGCCGTGGATCGACCAGATCAAGAGCATCAATTCGATGCACGTCATCACCGGCACGGCGATCCAGGTGCACGCCGAACAATTCGGCCTCGAACTGCCGGCGCGGGATTATCATTATCTGTGGCGCTCCCGCGACGGCCGCAACACGCCCGCCGAACGCAACCGCCGGATTCGCGAGCTGCTGACCCTCTGCCGCGCCATGCAAATCGAGGTCCGCGAGACGAACCTCACGGAGGGCAAACAAGCCGGCCCCGCGATCTCCCCCGAACTTCCTCTCGACGAACGGGCGCAACGGCTGCTCGCGGAAATCAACAACCTGCGCAGCTTCGCTACCGATGGCACGGAAGCCGGCGACCGAGCGGGGCCGTTGGCTTGCGGCCATGCGACGCCGGCGGAAGCCACGGTGGAACTCGAACCGCCCGCGCCGGAAGAGTTCGTCGCCGCGAACCGGGCGCTGGCCGGCGTGCTGGACGGCGCGCGGGTTTTCGCCGGTCCGGAAATCCTGGAAATCGACCTGACGAATTTTTGCAACCTGGATTGCGTGGGCTGTTGGAATCACTCGCCCTTGCTCGGTGACCGGCGTTTCACCGGCGAGGAAAAGCAGCGGCGCCTGCCTCTGGAAATGGTCGAAAAACTGATCGACGACGCGGCCCGCCTCGGCGCGAAGGAAGTGCAGCTTTCGGGCGCCGGCGATCCGCTTTGCCATCCCGACGCCCTGGCGATCGTGCGCCGCATCAAGGAACGCGGCCTGGCTTGCGCGCTGATCACCAACGGCACGCTGTTGACCGAACGAGTCTGCCGCGAACTGGTGGCGGCCGGTCTCGACCGGCTGACGGTCAGCGTCTGGGCCGGATCACCCAAGGTCTACGCCGCCGTTCACCCGAACCAGTCACCGAAAACCCTCGCGCGGATCAAGGAATCATTGCAACTCCTGCATCGGTTGAAAGCCGAGGCCCGCACGTTTGCACCCAAAGTGAAGGTTTACCAAGTGGTCTGCCACCTGAACGCGGCGGACGTCGCGGCGATGGTGACCTTCGCGGTCGAGGCGCTGGCGGAGTTCATCGAATTCACGCCGATCGACGTCGTGCCCGGCGCGACCGATTCGTTGGCGCTGACCGACGAGGATCGGGAGCTGATCCTGCGCCAGCTGCACGATCTGCCCAAGCGGCCCGACTACCTCGAACTGGACCCGACGCGCGGCGGGCGCCGGCCTGACGCCGACGGCGAAGGCCTGGAGTTCGCGCGCTTCATCAAGCAAAGCCTGCTGCCGAAGGGTTTCCGTTACGAGCTGGACGACATCACGCGCTTCGACGTGCTGTGTCCGCGCAAGGAATGGCGGCTCGACGTGCGGGAAGACAACCTGGTCGAAAACGCCCTGCTCTTTTTCTACCCGCGGGAGGAATGCGAACGCTGTCCGCTGCATCCGCAATGCGCGATCGACAAGGCGCGCTACGCGGTGAAGGTCGAGTTCACCAGTTTCCTGGGGTACGGTTCGTTTTTACGGCGGATTCAAAGCCGCGCCGCGAGCGGCTACGACGCCGGCAAAATCGACGAAGTGCCGTGCAGCATCGGCTGGACTTACGCCCGCGTGAAAACCGACGGCTCGGTCATTCCATGCTGCAAAGCCGACGCGCTGCCGCTGGGTAACCTGCGGGAAACGGATTTTCCGACCGTCTGGACGAGCGCGGCCTATGCCGAATTCCGCCGTCGCGCGCTGAGCACTCCGAAAAGCGACCCCTATTTCCGGGCGATCGATTGCTATGCGGCCTGCGACAACCTCGGCCATAATCTGGCCGTCGCGGAACGATTGCGCCGCTTTACCGCGGCCGAAATCGAGCGGCTGAAAAACCCCCGAGTCTACTTCCCGATTGAGCGGCCGTGAAAACCGCGTTGAGAAAACAATCCACTACGCCGATACTGAAAAAATGAGAAACGCGCTGATTCTGCTGGCGGTCTTTCTGACCGCGTTCGGCCTCTACCACTTGTACCGGTTCATCACCGCGCCGCCGTACCTGCCGGTCGCGGCGGCGCCGATCGATCCGAGCGGCGAGCCGCGCCAGGAAAACCTCGACGGCAGCGTTTCGTTTCCGCTGCTTTTCGGCAAGGGCCGCGGAATACTGACGGTCATGGCGCGCTACGACATCGCCGCGCGGGTCGAGGGCGTCGAACACTATTACCAGAAGCCGCAGGCGGCGATCGCCCCCGACGACATCTGCCTTTCCTGGGGCCGGCTGGCGACCGCGGATCGCCAGGGCAAGATCCGCTTTTCGCAGAGCATGCGCTGGTGCCGGTATACCGTGGATTCCGGCGCTCCCTTCGAGCCCGGTTACGTCACCACGCACGCCGCGAACGTCCATCTGATCTACGCCAACGACGACCTGCGCCGCGCCGTCGAGCGGCTCGACCAGGGCGATCTCGTGCAACTGACCGGCTACCTGGTCTACCTGGACGGCTCCTACGAACGTTCGCCCTATCACTGGCATTCCAGCCTGAGCCGCGACGACAACGGCAACGGCGCTTGCGAACTGCTGTATCTTCTGTCGCTGCGGCAGGACGATCGCCTTTACGGCGAACCGGTCGAATTTTAAACGATCAGCTCTTTTTCGGCGGCGGGCACGGGACGCGGCGCGACCGGCGGATAGCGGTACCACAGGCCGTGAATCATCCCGAGGCCGTAAGCGATCGGATTGGCGGCCAGGATCGCGTAAACGGTCGCGAACAGATCGGGACGCTCGTTACGGCGGCACAGCAGCCAGGCCAGCGGCGCCACGGCGGGGAAATACAACGCCGGCAACCAGCAGATCGGCCACCGGAAGCCGAACGGGAGCAGCAGCAAGGCAAGGAGCAGCAGCGGCGGCGCCAGGAACTTCAGCCGCCAATGGTCGGGGTGCTTGCGAAGAATTTGCGTGCGGCCGCGCCCGTACAAATAGACGTTGCGCAGCCAGGAACGCAGGTTGGCGCGCATCTTGTGCTCGATCTCGGCGTCGGCGAGGTAGACGATCCGGCCGCCGGCCCGCGTCAGGCGATGGTTCAACTCCGGGTCCTCGCAGACCAGGCGGAAATTTTCGTCGAACCCGCCCGCCGCCAGTACGCGCTCGCGGTCGTAACAGATGTTCAACGTCGGGATGTGCTCGACCGGGCGATCCGCGCCGAAACGCATACCCTGAACGCTACCGTGGCTGCCCCAGAAGCTGTTGAGCGTGATGCCGATCGCGTCGAGAAACGGCCCCCCGCCGCGCACCGGCCGATTGCCGCCGCCGACCGCGACCAGGCGCGAGTCGCCGGCCCGGTGGCGGTCGAACCCTTCCACCAAGGTGCGCAACCAATGCGGCGGGCAGATGACGTCGGCGTCGGTGAACGCGATCAGCGGTGTGACGGCGGCGCGCAGGGCGGCGTTGCGCGAGGCGGCGATGCCGGGCACGGGTTGAATGACCAGCCGGAGATTCGCCAGACGGGCCTGCCAGTCGCGCACCAGATCGCGCGTGCCGTCGCGGCTGCCGTTATCGACGACCAGGATCTCGAATTCCGCCGCCGGCAGGGTTTGCGAGGCCAGCGAGGCGAACAGATCCGGCAGGTTGTGCTGCTCGTTGAAGGCCAGCACGGCGACCGTGATCCGTTTCATGCTGGCCGCCGGCGGCGCAAATAGCGCAGGTAGGCCCATAAGCCGCGGACGCTGCGCCAGCCTTCGCTCGGCCGGCGGATCGCCTGCCAGAGCTTGCGCGCGATGTATTTCGGCCGGAAATGAAAACGCCGGTAGGCCATTTCACAAAACGCCCACTGCGCGTCATGCGGCAAACCGGGCAAATCGACCACCGCCGCATGATGGCCGGCGGGCGTCAGCCAGGCGCGAAAATCGCGGGTAATCAACAGGCCGTTCGATTCGGCCCAATGAAAAGCTTCGGTGCCCGGGTACGGGAAAACCGGATAAAACTGCGCCGAATCGGGTTCGAGCGCCACGGCGTAGCGAAGCGTGCGCTCCATCGACTCCCTCGTTTCACCGGGAAACCCGACCATGAAACAGCCGTGAACCAGCAACCCGGCCCGCCGCGCCTCGCGCATGAACTCCTCGGCGCGCGTCCGCGTGATGCCCTTGCGCATCTCCCGCAACGCGGGTTCGTCGGCCGACTCGAAACCGACGGCGCAACTGCGCAGGCCAGCGCGCACCAGGGCGCGAATCGTCTCCGGCTTCGTGTTGACGCGCAGATTGGCGAAGAACGGCAGCCGGATGCCGCGCTCGATTTTCAAGCGGGCGATCGCCACGGCGCGATCCTCGTCGGCGGTGAAGGTGTCGTCCTCGAAGACGACCTCGCGGACCGCGGGCATTTCGCGGGCGATCCACTCCAGTTCGCCGACCACGTGCTCGGGGCTGCGCGCCCGGTAGCGGCGGCCGTGCATCACCTGCGGATAGAGGCAGAAAAAGCAGTTGTTCGGGCAGCCGCGACCGCTGATCAGCATGACCATCGGGTGATGGGCCAGACTGAAATAATAGGATTGGATCGACAGATGGTTCCGGTAGATCGGCGCGATCCACGGCAGATCGTCGAGGTTTTCGAGCGGCGGACGCGGGGCCGTCGCCCGGTACCCCGCCTCGTGCGGAATCGAGAGCCCGGCAACCGCCGCCAAGGGCTGCCCGGCCTCCAGGGCGCGCGCCAGTTCCAACGCCGTCCAGTCGTATTCGCCGAGGAGCGCGCCGTCGAGCGACGAGTCCGCCAGTGTATCGTCGGGCAGCGCGGTGACGTGGGTGCCGGTGAGAAAAACGCGGGACCGCGGCAGGCGCTCCTTGAGCCGCGCGGCGAATTCGCGGTCGGCGGCGATCGACGGCGTGCTGGTCTCCACCAGCGCCAGGTCCGGCTCCCAGCGCGCGAGCCGCGCCTGCGCCGCCGCGAAATCCGCGCCGGCCGCCGGCGCGTCGTACAGCAAAACCGTGAAGCCTTCGCGTTCCAACAGCGCCGCCGCGTGCGCCAGCCAGTAAGGGTAATACAGCACGTTGCTTTTGATGACGCCGGGGCTGCGCTGCGAGCGCGAGAAACGCGGCAGATAGGGCGGATTGATCAGGGCAACGCGCATTGCCCTAGTCCTTGCCGAAAATCTGTTCCGGGTCGTGGCGCGGATCGCGGCCGGACGGTTCGGCGGCCAGCAAGGTGGTCAACATGCGCTGCAGGCTCGCCAGGAGGGCCAACTGCACCGAGAGCAGAAAGAAAAATCCGGATAGCGCCACTTGCGACCAGTGCGCCGCGATGCGCCCCGTCCACAAATACTGCGCGGCCGGTTTGAGCACGAGCGCCAGCGAGGCCAGAAACACGACGCCCGCGACGGCGAGCATCGCGTCGGACTGCGTCAGGCGATACACCGCCCGATAAAACGCGCGGTGTGGCCGAATCCACGGATTTTTCAGATCGACCACGCGCTCGGCCACCATGCCGACGCCGAAAATCAGCAGCCCGGCAAAGCCGAGGACAACGATCGCCAGTACGCGGTAGATCATCCCCTCGGGTACCCTGCCGGTGTGCCAGTAGGTGAGCAGGAGGCCGGCCCCGAAGTACAGCAACGGCAACAACAACAACAGGCCGAGCGAGCCGAAGACCCGAAACGGCCGGTAGGTGATGGCGATGTCCAGGATGATGCGCAAAAAGCGCAAGCCGTCGCGCAGCGCGGAAAGCTTCGATTCGCCGACCCGCTCGGCGTAGGGCATCGGCATTTCGCCGATTTTCAGTTGCGGATCGAGCACGGCCTTGCAACTCATGGCGGGCGTGAAGTGCAGCCCGTCGGGCAGCGGGTACAACCGTTCGAGGCTGGCCCGGCGCACGACGCGCATCCCGCTGGCCGAATCGGAGATGCGGGCGTTGGCGATGAAGTTGATGACCTCGGCGAAAATCCGGTTGCCGATCCGGCGCACCGCGGGCATGCGGCTGTCGGCGCTGAGGCGCGAGCCCAGCACCACGTCGAGGCCGTCGCCGGTCAATTTATTGATCAGTTCGATGAAAAACAGCGGATCGCAGGTGCCGTCGGCGTCGAGAAAGCCCATCAGTTCGGCGTCGGAATACGACCAGCCGAGCTTGATGGCGGCGCCGTAGCCGCGGTTTTTCTCGTAGCGGATGAGCTTGATCCGGTCGGCGTACTCCATGGCGATCGCCGGAGTGCGGTCGCTGGAGCCGTCGGAAACGACGGTGATCCGCACCTCGTCGACCGGCGTTTTTTCGACGATGAGCGGCGCGGCGGCCAGGCAGCGCTCGATGATCGCGCGGATCGCCTGTTCCTCGTTGAGCGCCGGAATGACGATGAGGAATTTCACGGCCGTCTCCTCGCAGGCTGTTGAAAAAGTCCGTCCTGGCCTTTTTCAACCGCGCTCAACAAAAAGCGTGGTTTTTCTTTCGCTTCATTTTCGGCAACTTCGGAAGTTGCCGACAATGGCGATCCATCCCTGGATCGCACGCCGGGTGTTTCTCAGCACCCGGCTAGCAGGCTGTTGAAAAAGGCCGTCCTGGCCTTTTTCAACCGCGCTCAACAAAAAGCGTGGTTTTTCTTTCGCTTCATTTACAGCAACTTCGGAAGTTGCCGACAATGGCGATCCATCCCTGGATCGCATGCCGGGTGTTTCTCAACACCCGGCTAGTAGCCGTAGCGCGTCCGCCGACGGCGCTTCTTCTTCTGGCCATCGGCGTAATAGTAGTAATAGGAGTAATAGCCGTAGTCGTAGCGATAGCCGGCGTAGATGTTGTTGGTCACAATGCCCAGCAGCTTCGCGTTGACCTTGTCCAGCAGGTCGATCGCTCGATAGACGCCCGAGGCGCGGCTGCGGCCCAGCTCGACGACCAGCAGCGTGCTGTCCACCGCCGACGAAAGGATCGCGGCGTCGGTGACCGCCAACACCGGCGGGCTGTCGAACAGGATCAATTCGAAGTTCTGCTGCAGGGTGACGATCAAATCCTTGATGTGCTGGCTGCCCAGTAATTCGGTCGGGTTGGGCGGAATCGGTCCGGAAGGAATGACGAACAGGTTGGGCACCGACGTTTCGATCAGCACGTCCCGCCAATCCTTCTCGTTGAGCAGCACATTGGTCAGGCCGGGATCGCGGCTGATCTGGAAAATGTTGTGGACGTTGGGCTTGCGCAAGTCGCAGTCGATCAGCAGCGTGCGCCGGTTGATGTTGGCGAAGGTGACCGCGAGGTTGGTGACGATGGTCGACTTGCCTTCGCTGGGCCCGGCGCTGGTGATCAACAGCGTGCTGAGCTTGCGGTCCGGGTCGGCGAAATGGATGTTGGTGCGCAGCGAACGGAAGGCCTCGGAGATCGGGCTCTTCGGGCTGTTCTGGGTGACCAGGTTGTAGGGCACCGCGCGCGGCGCCTCTTCCTCTTTTTCCTTGCGCGACTCCGGGATGCGCGGAATGACGCCGTAGATCGGTTTGCGGATCAGCCGCTCGATTTCCTCGACCGACTTGAGCGAATCGTCGATGAACTCGAGGAAGAAGGCGACGCCGATCGCCAGCAGCAGGCCGGCCAGCGCGCCGAGCAGCAGGTTCAGGCGGATGTTCGGCTTGATCTGGCCGTGCGGCGTCACCGCCCAGTCGATCACCCGGATGTTGCTGATCGTCGAGGCCATGGCGATGCGCGCTTCTTCCTTCTTTTCGAGCAGGAAGGTGTAAATCTGGCTGGTGACCTCGCTGGAGCGCATCAGTTCGGCCAGGTCGCGTTCGGCCCCCGGCAGATTGGCGATCTGCCCGTCGTAGGTCTTGACGACCTCGTCCAGTTTTTTCAGCCGCGCGTCGATGTTGGTGATGGTCTGCTTGAGGATGCCGGCGATCTGCTCGCCGACCGAATTGATCTCCTGGTCCACCGCCTGCACCTGCGGGTGATCCTCGGTGAGGTCGGTCAGCAGGGAACTCTTTTTCGATTTCAACCCGGCCAGTTGCTGGCCGAGCCCCGACAGCACCGTATCTTCGGCCGAGGACAGGCTCGGCAAGGTGGCGTTTTCGATGCCGCCCTTCTGAATCGTGCCCAGAATCGCGCTGTACTTGTACTTGTCGATCTGCATCTGGGCGCGCTGCAGCTCGAACTTGGCGACCGAGTCGATCAACGCCCCGGCCTCGTTCGAGAGCATCATGATGCCCTTTTTCTGCTTGTAGAGCCGCAGGTCGTCCTCGCTGTTTTCCAGGTTCTTGCGGACGATTTCGACTTGGCTTTCGATGAAGGAGACGGTCTGCTGCGCCTCGCGGCTCTTCTCCTGCACGTTCAGCTTTTCGTAGACCTCGACCGTCTTGTTGACGATGTCGCGCGCCAATTGCGCGAACTGGCTGCGGTAGGCGATCTTGACGATCTGGGTGCGATCGCCGATCTCGGCGACCGCCAGGTTCGTCTGCACCATCCGCACCGTGCCGTCGAAGGGCCGCTGCGAGAAGCGGAACCAGACGCCCTTTTTAAAATTCTTGGCTTCGATGTCGAAATTGATGTCGGGCTGGTGCAGGCCTTTTTCGAGGCTGCCCTGGCCGACCTTGGCGCCCTTGTAGCGAACTTCGAAATTGCCCTGGTTGTCGAGGAATTCCACCTCGTAGGTGCGGCCGCGGTATTCCTTGCGCAGATCGACGTCCTTGAGCGTCACTTCCAGGTCGTCGGACTGATCCAGCACCACGACATCGAGCTTTAGTTCGCGCACGACCGCCTCGGCGACGGTCCGGCTGCGAATGATTTCCATTTCGGCGGCGACCGGATTGGACCGGCCGATGCGAGCCAGGTCGCCCAGCAGGGCGTTTTGCGTGCTTTCGTCCTTGATCTGCACCAGCGCGAACGCCTCGTAAATTGGCGTCATCAGGAAGGTGTGGATCAGTACGGAGATGGCGACGGCGAGAAAAGTCAGCAGGACGACCACCCGCCGGCGAAAGAGGACGCGGAAATAATCGGCAATCTGGACTTCGGTGGACCGGTGACGCAGTTCCATGGGTTATCGGTTTCTCGTCAGTGAATCGATCGACGCCGCATCCAGCACGATCTGGCTCAGATTCGGCAACAACTGGCCGAGCACGCGATCCCATTTGGTCAGGCCGCTCGCCGGAACGAAAACGATATCGCCGTTTTGCAGGAAGGGAACGTCGGGCTTTTCGCCGCGCATGACCTCCTGGTAGTCGACCGTATACACGCGCGGGTTGGCCAGGCTGCCCCGGATGACCTTGATGCCGCGCTTGAACGCCGTGGTTTCGTTGAAACCGCCGGCCAGGGCGACGGCCTCCGAGAGGCGCATCGAATGGCTGCGCATCGGCACCGCGGCGGCCGCGTTGACCTCGCCGAGCACGTAGATCTTCGCGTCCTCGATGCTGGGCAGATAGATGATGTCGCCGTCGGCCAGCAGCAGGTTCTGGCTGATGTCGCCCCGTTCGAACAGGGCGTAAAAGTCGATCGGCACGACCAGGCCGCCGCGAATCAGGTAGGAGTAGCCGAGGTTCGCCTTGTCGGCCGGGCCGCCGGCGGTCGCCACGCCCTCGAGCAGGGTGGTCGTGGCGCGGACCGGATAGACGCCAGGTTTGATCGCCTGGCCGAAAACGTAATAGACCTTGCTGCCGTATTCCTTGATTTCGACGTCGACCTGCGGATCGCGCAGCACGCGGCCGAGTTGCTGGCGCAGGCTCTCTTGCAGTTGCGTGATCGTCAGGCCCTCGGCCTTGACGTTGCCGACCAGCGGCATGAACAGGGTGCCGTCGGGGCGGATGCGGGTTTCCTTGCTCAGATCGACGCGGTTCCAGACCGTGATGCGGACGACGTCCTCCGCGCCCAGCAGGTAATCGACCCGCCGCTCGCGGATGTGATCGACCAGGCCGCGCACCTTCTGGCGCAGCTCCGATTCGTCCTCCGGCTTGGCGGTCTGCTCCCACCAGGACGCGGTGTCGGGCATGTCCTGCGGCGCGGTGCGGTTCGCCTGGCAAGCCGCGGTCAAAGCGAGCAGCAACAACCACCCGACGATCAGCCAGCGTTTACCGTGCAACTATCCTCCACGACGGTGCTTAATCGAATCCCCATGATGTTACCTGTTTAAATGGGAATTGCCAAACACTATTGGGTATCGCGCGGTTTCTTCTTGCCGAAGATCGCCACCGCCAGCACGCCGAGAAAATACAACACGCACAACGGCACGGCCATGCTGATTTGCGAAACGGCGTCGGGCGGCGTGAAAATCGCGGCGACGATGAAGATCACCACGACCACCCAACGAAACGCGCGCAAAAATCCCCTTGCGCTTACCAACCCCAGGCGACCGAGCAAGAACATGATCAGCGGCAATTCGAATGCCAAGCCAAATGCGACGATCAGCTTGCTGGCAAAACTAAAGTATTCTTTGACGCTGATCAATGCCTCCAGGGTGGCGGTGCGATAATTTTCCACCAGGAACCGGAGGCCGATCGGAAAGATGTAAAAGTAGCCGAACAACCCGCCGAGCAGAAACAGGGCGGAGCCGAAGCCGACAAAAATCATCAAAATCTTTTTTTCTTTCGCGTACAGGCCCAGCCAGATGAACCGCCCCATGAAAAACATCCACAGCGGCGTCGAGGTCAGAAAACCCGAAAAAATCCCGATGCGCAGGTAGGTCATGAAGCCCTCGGGCGGCGAGGTGAAAATCAGCTTCTGGTCGTGGCCGATCCGATCGTACACCTCCATCAGCGGCAAGGTCAGAATACGAAAAATGTCGCCGGCGAAATAAATCGTCAGCGCGCTACAGATGCCGATGGAGATGATCGAATAAAGCAGCGCTTTGCGCAGATCGTGCAGGTGATCGAGGATGCCCATCGTGCCTTCGGCCGGCCGCGGGCTTTCCGTCTGGGGCGCGTCGATCCGCTCGGTCACGAATCCGTCTCCCGACCCACTTCCGGGGCATCCGGCGGGCGGACCTCGTTACCGGTGGTCGTCAGATCGGCGGCCGGGAGGCTGTTGGTCGCTTCCGACTCCAACACGGCGGCATCCGAAACCGGCGGCGCGGACGCCGAGTCGACCGCGGTGGTTTCCGGCGGGGCCGGCTGGTTGTCGGCGGCGGGCGGGCGGGTGGCGCCTTTGGGCAACGGGTTGAGCTTCTTGCCGCCCTTTTCCATTTCCTCCAGCTCGATCTTGCGAACTTCGAGGTCGATTTCCCGTTGAATAATCGCTAGATGGTGACGAATCCAGGCGTAGCCGCGGCCCATTTCGCGCGCCACCTTGGGAAGGTTTTTCGGGCCCACCACGATCAAGGCGAGGATCAGGACGATGACGACTTCGCCGAAACTCATACCGAACATTGCCGTGTCTATCCCGCTGGTTCGAGTAATGACCGATCGGGAAGGTAGCCTCAACCCGGGAGTCTGTCAATCATTGAACGGCGGCCCCGTTGGGCACCGGCGGCGTCAGAACCGGCACTTGGGTGCAACGAACCTGATTGCCGCCGTCGATTCGCGCCTCGGCGATGGCGTCCGCCGCCAGGTGGATCAATTCGTCGTGGCTGCGTAGCGGATAAAAGCGATGGTGATAGGCGGCAAGGCCCAGCGACAACAGAATACGGAAGGGATAATCGCCGGCGCGGAACTCGCGATTTTCCAGCAGTCGCCGCAGTCGATCGGCCAATTCCCTGGCGCCGTCCAGCGGGGTATGCGGCAGCAACAGGAAAAGCGTCTCGTCGTCGAAGTGTCCTAGAACATCGAACAGGCGTTTGCGCGTTTCGAGCACGCGGGCCACGCCGCGAAAGATCAGGCTGGCCGCGTCCGCCCCCTGCAACTCCCGAAACGGCTGCAATCCGTCGATGCTGATCAGCAAAAAGCTCAACTCGCCCAGATGCCGCTTGGCGCGCTCCCACTCGGTCCGCAAGAGGCGATCGAGCTGGTTGCGCTTGTAAAGGCCGGTGGTGGGATCGACGACGGATTTTTCCCGCATCCACTGATTGACGGTTTCCAGGTTCTCGTTGCGGTTGCGCAGTTCTTCGATCGTTTTGGCTAGGCTGAAGGATCGTTTGTGCAATTCGAGCGTCAGATCCTTGCGCCGCGGGTCGCTGTCGCCGACCGCCTCGCCGAAAACCAACACGCCATCCGGCGCGCGATAAAGCGACATCAGCACCGAGACCTCCCGATCGTTCGAGGAACGCATCCGGACGATCTCGCCTTCGATTTGCGACGCCGCAGTCACGCGGTCGACCATCTCGTCGTCATCGGCGATCACCAATTCGTAGAGACTTTTTCCGACCAGTTCCTCGGGGGGTACGCCGAGGGTGTTGAGCGTGCCGGGATTGGCCTCGACAATCCGCAATTTATTGTTCAGCCGGAGCGCCAGCAGGCGGGAATGCTGAAAAAGATAATTGCGCGCCAGTTGGTCGAGGTTCATTAAAACCTTTTCCCCCTTGTGGGGTTGATATCGGATTTTTTCAAGATTTCTTGAACGAAAAAACGGACGCGGATCCGGGGGATTGCTGTTGAATAAAAAGGATCGTTATTTCAATGCGTTATCCGAACCGGAAAATCTTGCCGCCTCCTAGGAGTTGGTGACCTTTTTCGGCCCGACGGTCTTGTTGACCTCGCCGGCGGGCTGCGCTTCCGCCTCGACGGCGGCCAGCGTTTCCTCGCCCGGGCCGATCGACTTTTCCTGGATCGGTTGCGGGGAGGTCAACCCCAATTCCAGTTCGAATTGCTTGAGCAGTTCGTTGGCCTGGATTTTTTGCGCTTCCTTTTCGATCTCGATTCCCTTGATGTCGATGTTGTCCAGGGCCATTTCCATCCGCGCCTGATTGAGCGCGGCCTGCTGATTAATGCGTTCGATCATCTCGTCGTGGGTCTGGTCGATGCCGCCGACCTCGAAGGTGGCCATGGCGTCGGCGACTTTCTTCTGCCATTCGGTCTGCTTGTGCTTGGTGACGGCGCGCTGCACTTCCTCGATCTTGCGTTTCTTTTCCAGCAGAAACGCCTCCTTGACCTTCAGCGCCCGCTCGTAGGCCTCGCGGCTGACCTTGAGCTGGCTATCGTCGTTGACCAGATCCTGGTTGAGCTGCTCGAGGGTGGTGGCGAAATTGAGCGCGACATCGCGGCGGCCGGCCTGCAGGGCGGCCTTGATCCGGGCCTTGTGCTCCTCGATCTTCTGCTGCCGTTCCTTCTGACGGGTTTCCAGGAGGGACACGTTCGCCTTGATCATGGCGATCGATTCGTTCATGCGCGGCACCTGGTCGTTCATGTCGCGGATGTTCTGCTTCAAGATCTTTTCCGGATCCTCCAACGAATCCATCGTTCCGCCGAAAACGCTCCGCAGCCAACGTTTAAAGCGCGTCCACATGATTCCCTCCGCGTTTGGATCCCGGTTTGAATGATTATTTCCGTTATAATCGTTCGCCGGCGGGAGGTCAACCAAAAGACCCTGCCGTGTATTAGCTTAGCGACTTTGTCCCCTGTAACTGCTTAGCGATTATGTCCCCCATGAAGAAGGACATGATTTCGATGACTCCCAAGGAGTTACAGCGGATGAGGTTGCTGGTCTGCGTCCTGGAGGGGCAGCTGCCCC
>JAAYVF010000075.1 GCA_012517325.1 Myxococcales bacterium
AAGAATTGTTGAGGAAGAAATAGGCCTTGGTAAAGCCATTGACCCCGACCGGTTCCATGGCCTCGAACGCCGAGGTGAGAACCTTCGGCGTTTCAAACGTCCCGATATGTTCCATGGCGCAGGCAGGATAGGTTACAAAATCCCCATCCACCTTGAATGTTTTGGACCGGTCGTGGAAATGGTTGTAATTCATCGTAATGTAGCCGGAAGGATAAGTTTCCGTTGCCGGGGGAATCATTTCGCCGTAGATCAGGAACAGCGGCATGAATTGAGTCCGCCAATAGATGCTTTTTCGGAGAAACGTCAAGTAGTTCAAATCCATCCACCGCCAATGCTTCGAACATTTCGACAAAACCGCCGTTTGGTTCGAATCGTTCAACAAACAAATCGTAATATTGTTCCTGGTTCTCAGGATTGGTCTCTCCCTTGATCGTTTGAAACGCAAAAACAGGTGTTAAGAAACAACTTGTTACCAATAGAATGCTAAGAGAGAGAGATTTCTGTTCATGTTTCCTCCAAAAACAATGGTATTGCTTCAGCGAAAAACGCCTCCACCCATTTATCATTATAGATATAATAAATGATCGGAAGTGTCAATATTCATTTAACGAAAATTTTCACTTTTTACCCTATCTGGACATCATTTCCTGCTAATGTTAACTTGTTTGCAGGAACGGGGGTGCCGGCGAGTCTCGCCGCGCTGAGAACAAACCCCTTGAACCTGACCGGGGTAATGCCCGCGTAGGGAGATGTCCACCGTGCTTTTAATCGTCATTCACCGGCACCGTCTCCCGACCGCCTTGGCCTCGGGAGATTTTCGTTTTTAAGGAGAACCGCATGCCGACTTTGCTCGAACAGATCCGCGCCGGACAAATCCCGGAAGCGGTGCGAATCGTCGCGGCCGACGAACAGCTGTCCGTGGAACTGCTTGCCGAACGGATCGCCGCCGGCCGCGTCGTGATTCCGCGTCACAACCGCCGCGACTTCCACCCGCTGGGCATCGGCCTGGGCCTGCGCACCAAGATCAACGCCAACATCGGCACCAGCCCCAGCCACCATTCGATCGAGGAAGAAAAAATCAAGCTGGGCGTCAGCATCAAGGCCGGCGCCGATTCGGTGATGGACCTGTCCACCGGCGGCGATCTGCGCGCGATCCGCCAGGCCCTGCTTGACGACTGCCCGGTGATGATGGGCGCCGTGCCGATCTACTACCTCTCCGCCGTGCTAGCCGCCCAGGGCCGCGACCTGATCGACTTCACCGTCGACGAATTATTCGCCGCCATCCAGGAACAATGCGCCAGCGGCATCGATTACATCACGGTGCACTGCGGCACGACGCGCCGCTCGCTCGAAGCGCTCGACAGCAGCCGCCGCGTCATGGGCATCGTCAGCCGGGGCGGCAGCATCCTCGCCGCCTGGATGAAGAAAAACGACGCCGAGAATCCGCTGTACGAATATTACGACCGCCTGCTCGCCATCGCGCACGAGTACGACGTCACCCTGTCGCTCGGCGATTCGCTACGGCCCGGCTCGGTGGTCGACGCGACCGACCGCGGCCAGATCGAGGAGCTGATCGTGCTGGGCGACCTGGCGCGGCGGGCCCGCGCGGCGGGCGTGCAGTCGATGATCGAGGGCCCCGGCCACGTGCCGCTCGATCAGGTGGCGGCGAACGTGCAGATTCAGAAACGGCTGTGCGACGGCGCGCCGTTCTACGTGCTCGGGCCGCTGACGACCGACGTCGCCCCGGGTTACGACCACATCACGGCGGCGATCGGCGGCGCGGTGGCGGCCATGGCCGGCGCGGATTTTCTCTGCTACGTCACGCCGGCCGAGCACCTGACCCTGCCCGACCTGAAGGACGTGCGGCAGGGCGTCATCGCCGCCAAGATCGCGGCCCATTCGGGCGACATCGCCAAGGGCGTGCCCGCGGCCGTCGAGCGCGACCGCGCGATGAGCGAGGCGCGCCAGCGCCTCGATTGGGAACGCATGTACGCGCTGTGCCTGGATCCCACGGTGGCGCGCGCCCGGCGCAAGGCCAGCGAGGACGCCGAGCGCGAGGTCTGCACGATGTGCGGCGAGTTGTGCGCGATCCGGACGTACCGCAAGGCGGTGGAGAAAAAATGATCGTCATCCGCCTCAACGAACGGCTCGTCGAAGTGCCCGCCGGCCTCACCGTCCGGCAGTTGCGCGACCAGACCATGCCGGAGGCGGATCTCATCGTCCACAACGGCTTCCCGCTGCAGAACGATTTGCCGTTGCAATACGGCGACACGGTCGTGCTGATCGCCCGCGAGCGGCGGCCCAGCGCCGCGGAACTCGAATCGCTGTTGAGCGCGCGGCATTCGCCGGGCGTGCTGGAGAAGGTGAAGCGGGCGGCGGTCGGCGTGGCCGGCCTCGGCGGGTTGGGCAGCGCCGTGGCGGTAGCCCTGGCGCGCACGGGCGTCGGCAAACTGGTCCTGGCCGATTTCGATCTGGTGGAACCCAGCAACCTCAATCGGCAGCAATACTTCATCGACCAACTCGGCAGCCCCAAAACCGAGGCGCTGCTCGAAAATCTGCGGCGGATCAATCCCTACGCCGAGTTCACTCCCGTCCAGCAGCGCGTCACCGCGTCAAACGCGGCAACGGTTTTCGCGGCGTGCGGGATCGTCGCCGAATGCTTCGACGATCCGCAAAGCAAGGCGGAACTGGTCCAAGCCTTGCTGCGGGCGGGGAAAACGGTGGTGGCGGCCAGCGGCGTGGCGGGATCCGGCCCGGCCAACGCCATCCGCACCGAAAAGAAAATGGCGAAACTGTACGTCGTCGGCGACGGAGTCAGCGCGGCGGCGCCCGGCCGGGGCTTGATGGCGCCGCGCGTCGGCATCGCCGCGCACCACCAGGCCAACGCGATCCTGCGCCTGCTCCTGGGAGAAGATCCATGCCACGAATCCGACTGAACGGCGAAGAGCAAACCGTGGCCGAGGCCGCCAGCCTGGCCGATTTGCTGCAATCGCTGAAGGTGCCGCCGCAAAACCTGGTCGTCGAATACAACGGCACGGTGCTGGCGGCCGGCCAATACGCCACCACGAAACTGGCCGACGGCGACGTCATCGAACTGGTGCGCTTCGTCGGCGGAGGTTGAGATGCCCGCGGAACACAAACCCCTGACCATCGCCGGTGTCGTTTTTAAAAGCCGCCTCCTGGTCGGCACCGGGAAATTCGCCAATCCCGAACTGATGGCGGCGGCGATCGCGGCCAGCGGCACGGAACTGGTGACCGCGGCGCTGCGGCGCGTCGATCTGCAGAACCCCGACGATCCGACGCTGTCGCACCTGGACCTGACCCGCTACCGGCTACTGCCCAACACCTCCGGAGCGCGCGACGCGGCCGAGGCGGTGCGGCTGGCGCGGCTGGCCCGCGCGGCGACCGGCAACAACTGGATCAAATTGGAAGTGACGCCCGAGCCCAACTACCTGCTGCCCGACCCGGTGGAAACGCTCAAAGCGGCGGAAATCCTGGTGCGCGAGGGCTTCGTGGTGCTGCCCTACATGAACGCCGATCCGATTCTGGCGCGCCGCCTGGCCGACGCCGGATGCGCCACGGTGATGCCGCTCGCCGCGCCGATCGGCTCCGCGCGCGGCGTCAAAACGCGGGAACTGATCGAAATCATCATCGAACAGGCCACGGTACCCGTGGTCGTCGACGCCGGCCTGGGATTGCCCAGCCACGCCGCCGAATCCATCGAGCTGGGCGCCGACGCCGTGCTCGTCAACACGGCCATCGCCATCGCCGCCGATCCGGTGCAGATGGCGCTGGCCTTCAAGCTCGGGGTCGAGGCGGGCGAACGGGCGCGCCTCGCCGGCGCGGCGGACGCGACGCAACACGCGCGGCCGTCCAGTCCGCTGACCGGCTTTCTGCGGGACGGACCGCAATGAGTTTCGCCGCTTTCCTGGACCGGCTCGATTGGGAGCGCATCCACGCGGCGCAACGCGCGGCGACGCCGGCGCAGATCGCCGCCCTGCTCCGCAAGCCGCGCCTGGACGACGCCGATCTGCCGCTCCTGGTTTCGCCGGCCGCCGACGAACTGCTGGAAGAAGCGGCGCGGACCGCGGCGGCGGTGACCGCGCACCGGTTCGGGAAAGTCATACAGCTTTATGCCCCGCTCTACCTGTCGAACGTCTGCACCAACGATTGCGCCTATTGCGGGTTCGCCGCCAGCCACCGCATCGAGCGGCGCACGGCCACCGTCGACGAGGCGGTCGCCGAGGCCGACGTGCTCTGGCGCGAGGGTTTCCGCCACATTCTGCTGGTTTCCGGCGAGGCGCCGCGGGCTTTTTCGGCGGACGATCTGGAGCGCGCGGTCCGGCAAATCGCCCCGCGATTCGCCGGTATCGGCATCGAAGTCTTTCCGATGCCGCTCGCGGACTACCGGCGTGTGGAACAGGCCGGCGTCGACAACCTGACGCTCTATCAGGAAACCTACGACCGGGCGCTCTACGCGCGGTTGCACCGCGGTCCCAAGGCCGATTTCGACAAACGGCTGGCGGCGATCGAACTGGGCGGCGAAGCCGGCTTCCGCGGGCTGGGTATCGGCGCCCTCTTGGGTTTGCGCGACTGGCGCGACGAGTCGCTGACCGTGCTCTATCACGGCCGCTACCTGGCCAAACGGTTCTGGCAAAGCCGGGTCGCGGTCAGTTTCCCCCGGCTGCGCCCGGCGGCAGGCGCCTTCGCGCCTCTTTCGCCGGTGACGGACCGCGATCTGGCACAGATGATCGTCGCCACGCGACTGGCGCTTCCCGACGCCGAGATCGTCGTTTCCACCCGGGAGCGCGCCGAGCTGCGTGACCGGTTGATCCCGCTGGGCGTCACCCGCATGAGCGCCGGCAGCAAGACCAACGTCGGCGGCTACCAGGGCGCCCAGCCGTCGGGCGATCAATTCGCGGTCAACGACGAGCGTTCTCCCCAAGAAGTGGTGAAAGCCATCACCGCCGCCGGACGTGAAGCGGTTTGGAAGGATTTCGATCAGGCGTTTCGAAGCGGCACGACATAAACCATCACTTTAATTATACGTGTGTAAATATGGACAAAATAAACAGAATCGAAATTCTAAATCAATCCGATCTCTACCCGGTGATTTCCCGCGAATTCAACGCCGGACGTTCCAGCCTGGAAATTCTGGATTGCGTTCTGGCGGCCGGCGTGAAGATAGTCCAGCTGCGTGAAAAAAACCTGCCCATGCGAGAAAAGTATGAATTGGCGCTCGCTTTCCGCCGGAAAACCAGTGAGGCCGGCGTGCTGTTCATCGTCAACGATCAGATCGACCTGGCGCTTGCCGTGGATGCCGATGGCGTGCATCTCGGACAAAACGACTTTCCGCTCATTCCCGCCCGCCGGTTGGCACCGGAACTGATTCTCGGGCGCAGCACGCACAGCACCACCCAGGCGCTGGAAGCCGAACGCGACGGTGCGGATTATGTAAATATCGGGCCGATTTACGCCACCGGAACGAAACCGGAACATCAGGTTTTTCTCGGGCCGCAAATCATCGCCGAGATCGCGCCCCGGCTGCGCATTCCGTTTACCGTTATGGGCGGCATTAAGGAGACGAACCTGCAACCGGTGCTGGACGCCGGCGCGCGGCACATCGCCGTGGTGACCGCCGTCAGCCAGGCCGACGACGTCACCCGGGCGGCGCGGTGCCTGCGCGAGCGGATCCTGGCGGCGGGCCGGACGTGATTTGCCGTTATTTTTCAAGCGGTAAGCGGCCCTTTTCTCAAGCAATCGATCTTTTCTTGACAACCGGGCGATTCTTCCTATAATTCGTCGCGTCGCAGGGTCCCGGCCGGCATTTCACCGCTCGGGGCCTTTCGCTTTTTTAAGTGAGGCATGAACGGAGAAAATCATGCGTGATCTGCAGATATTGATGAATGACATGATCGCCCGCGGCATTCTGATCGGGCCGGGGCATTTTGTTTTAGGCGACGGCTACGGCAATCCGGACAAGCATTGCCGCCTGTTCGTCGACTGGAAGAAATTCAATCAGGCGCTCGACCTTTACGCCGAATGCGTGGAGCACCTCGCCAAATCGCTGGAACATCTGCGGCCGGAGATGATCATCACTCCGGACGACGAAAGCCTGCCCACGGCGCGGATGCTGGCCAAGGTGCTGTCGGCCAATTCCTATCAACCGCCGGTCCCCTGCCATTCGCAGGAAGAATGTTTCATTCCGGAAAAGCCGCGGACGCTGGTGCTGATCCACGACGATTTCGTGAACCGCGGCCTGCAGGTCAAAACGCTTCTGGACCGGCTCAATCGCGATCATTACCAGCCGATCGGCGTCAGCAGCCTGTTTACGCGGATCGCCGAAAAAGAACTGGAAAACCTCCCGGTCTATTGCGCCGTCGAGCGTACGCTGGTCGCCGTGCCGTCCGGCGAATGCGAAGCCTGTCGCCGGGGCGTGCCGGTCAACACCGATTACGGCAAGGGCGCCCTCTTCTTGGAGCGCCGGCAGGCGATCAACGCGCCGAAAAACGACGGACCGGCGAAGTAAAAATCCGCCCCTTTTGCATTCCCGCCGGTTCTTGATTATTCTGGCGGCTCTTTTGCACGATCCGAAGAAATCAGAGAGGTTTGCTCATGGAACTCGACCTCGAGAAAACCCTGCGCGTGATTCTTTCCGGCATCCATGAAGCGGTGCCGGAAGACGCCCTGCGCAAAAAAGTGGCCAAGGCGCTCGCCAAGGGCCGACCCTTGCGGATCAAGGTCGGCATCGATCCGACCGCGCCCGAGGTGCACATCGGCCACCTGGTGCCCTACGGCAAGATGCGGCAATTGCAGGATCTCGGCCACGTGGGCGTCGTGGTCATCGGCGATTACACCGCGCAAATCGGCGACCCGACCGGGCGCGATGCCACCCGACAGGCGCTCACCCACGAGCAGGTGCGCGTCAACGCCGAACTCTATATGAAGCAGCTCTATACGGTGCTGGACCCGGCGCGGACCGAGGTCCGTTACCAGACCGAATGGTACGGAACGTTCGACCTGGCCAAAACGTTACGGCTGCTGCAGGAAGTGACCCTGGCGCAGATGCTGCAACACGAGACGTTCCGCGTCCGCTACGAGCAGAACAAGCCGCTGGGGCTGCACGAATTGTGCTACCCGGTGCTGCAAGGCTACGACTCCGTGGCCATCAACGCCGACATCGAGATGGGCGACCCGGCGCAGAAATTCAATATCTTGGTCGGCCGCGACCTGATGGAACGGCAAGGCATGGAACCGCAGGTCGCCCTGCTGATGCCGATCCTGCTGGGCACCGACGGCGTTGAAAAAATGTCGAAAAGCCTCGGCAATCACGTCGGCGTGCTGATGTCGCCCGAGGACCAGTTCGGCCGCACGATGTCCATTCCCGACGCCGTCATGGAAAACTGGTACGCGCTGTTCGTCGGCCAAAGCGGCGAGGAACTGGCCGCGACCAAAAAACAGATTGCCGCCGATCCGATGGGCGCGAAGAAACTACTGGCGGAGAAGGTCGTCGCGCGGTTTCACGGCCCGGCGGCGGCCGCCGCCGCGCTGGAAGACTTTCGCCGCAAGTTTTCCGAGCGGACGCTGGAATTGGAAAACATTCCGGAAGCGCGGCTGGATTCCTTTTCGCCGGCGAGCGTCACGAATATTGTGGCGACCTCGTTTCAGCTAAGCAACAGCGAGGTCCGCCGGCTGGTCAAACAGGGCGGCATTAAATTGGACGGCGACACGCTGACCGACGCGGAAGCGCCGATTGACCGGCCGGGTGTGCTGAAAGTCGGAAAAAAGAAGTGGCTGCGTCTGCTTGGTTGACAGCCTCTTCCCGAACCTGATAGCATTCGACGGACAAGAGAAGATTATCACTCAGTTTATAATCCCTCAGGGGGGTGCATCGATGATCCGTAGGGTCGTCTCCATTGTGTTGTTATGCATGGTAGTGGCGGTTGTCTCGCTGGCGATGAGCGGCTGCGCCGTCGAGGATCAGGTAAAACAGGCGGAACGCGCCCTGCTTTCGGCCAAAAGCGTGCACGCCGATTACCTCGCGCCCTACGAATACGCCAGCGCTGAATACTACCTCCAAAACGCGATCAGCGAATTGCACGAATCCGATTTCGCCGCCGCGCTGACCTTCGCGACGAAATCGAAATCCCAGGCGGGCCTGGCTGAGCAAAAAGCCCGCACGATTCACGCGGCGCCGATGCTCCCGTATTCGGCCCGCGAGGATCAGGGCGCCATCGCGCCCGTCCCGCCCCCGCCGATCACTCCCGTTCCGCCGAAATCTCCGGCCACGCCGCCGGTGAAAACTCCGTCGACGCCGCCGGCCAAAACCCCGACCACGCCGCCGGCCGTTACCCCGCCGCCTCCCCTGACGCCGCCGCCACCGCCGGCGCCGCCGAAAGTGCCGCCGAAGAAAATCACCGATGAGTATCCCTTGGGTGAACCGACGGACCTGCCACCGGAGGACAATCAGGACTCCTCGGACAGTTCCGATAGCTCCGATAGTTCCGACAGCTCGGGCGATTCAGGCCAAGGAGGGAATCAATAATGCCGCGCCGGATCATTTTACTCGTTTCGTTTGTGGCGCTGGTGGCTTTGCTGGCGGCGGGCTGCGGAACGCGCGCCCAACTGGCCACGCAAATGGAAAAATACAAGGCTGATCTGGCCGAAATCCGCGCCCAAGGCGCGCCGGTTTGTTCGCCCCGCGAATACGCCTCGGCCGAGGCGCACCTCGATTTCGCCCATCAGGAATGGAGCGAACGCGATTACATCAAATGCCAGGATCATCTGGGCATCGTAAAAGACCAAATCGATCAATCCCGGAAATGGCTCGGCAATTGCGTCGAGCAGGTTCCGCCCGACAAGGACGGCGACGGCGTGATGGACGTCGACGACAAGTGCCCCGAGGTGCCGGGCCTGAAAGAATTCGCCGGCTGCCCGGACACCGACGGCGACGGCATCCCCGATGCAGAGGATAAATGCCCGCAAGTGGCCGGCGTGAAAGAATTCGGCGGCTGCCCGGATACCGACGGCGACGGCATTCCCGACGACGTGGACAAATGCCCGAAGGAATGGGGCCTCAAGGAAAACGACGGTTGCCCGAAATTCATCGAGGTCAAGGACAACGAAATCGTCCTGAAGCAGAAGATCCACTTCGCCACGGCCAAGGCGACGATCAATCCCGACAGCTTCCCGATCCTTGACGAGATCGCCGGCGTGATGAAGGGCAACAAAACCTGGAACATTCGCGTGGAAGGCCACACCGACAACCGCGGTAGCAAGGCGCTCAATCAGAAGCTGTCGCAGGCGCGCGCCGATTCCTGCCGCGATTATCTGGTGCAGCGCGGCATCGAGGCCAATCGCCTCACGGCCGTCGGCTATGCCTTCGATCAGCCGATCGCGAGCAATAACACCGAAGTCGGCCGGGAAATGAACCGGCGTACGGAATTCAAGATCACTTCGAAATGATCTACCGCACCTTGCATTTCAAGGGCCGCTCGTTTGTCAGCGGCCCTTTTTATTTTTTCCTGCTGTGCCTGCTGTTCGCGGCGCCGGCGCCGGCCGCCGACGATCCGACATCGCCGCAGAATCTGCAAGTCGCGCTGGACAAGCTCGAGGCGCTCAAACAGGCGGTGCCGCTCGATCTGGACGCCTTGCAGGCGCAGTATCTCGTCCTCTTCGAAAACTTTCCCCGCCACCAAAAAGGCAAGGAAGGCATCTGGGAACTGTATCACCTGATGCGCCGCAACGGCCGGACTTCCCAGGCCTACGCCGCCTTGATGAAAATCCTGGCCGTCTACCAGGACAACGAAACAATGCAATATCCGCCCGACCCCGCGCAGCCGATCGCCTTGGCGGCAACGGCCCGGGTGGAAGAGGCTTTTTTGTACGCCAGCGGGATGAACAATCCCTATCAGGCCGTCGATAACCTCAACCAAGTCTTGAGCCGTTACCGCGACCAGCGGGTCGGCACGGTTTCCGAAGACCGGACCTATCTGGGCCGCGTCGAGGTCATCGCCCGGCTGCAGCTCGCCGAATTTCGCGCCCAGGCCGATCAACCCTCACCGGCGAGCGGCGATTTGCTGGTCGTGGCGCGCGATTGGTCGGGCGAAACGGTGACCTACCACGGTTTGCGGGAAAGCGCCGCCGTCGCGGCGGTCCGCGGGTTGGGTCCGGTGCTCGATCAAATGCCGGCCAGCCTGCCGAAAAAAGAACGCGTCATCGAAACGTTCGAGCAAAGCCTGGTCAATTCGCAGGCGCGCCTGTGGTTGGCTTTTCTGAAGGCGGAGGTCGATTTCCGACACTTTGCGCAGTGGAAGGCGCAAGGCGCTTTCACCGCGGGGGCGGAAGCGTTGCGCGGTGTCATCGCCCAGCAACGCCAGACGATGATGACCGATCAAACCGGCCAGGAACCGGCCGGCATCAAGGCCCTGCGGCGGTTGCGCGACGCCGAGGCGCAGACGCTGGGCAACGTGGCGCAGGCCGCGCAAACGCTGCAAGGCTACCTGTCGGCCTTCGCGACCGCCAAGGAAGACCGCCCCTTCGCGGGCTATGCGTTGGTTTACCTGGGCGAACTGGAAATGGACTTTCGCCAGAACTTCGCCGCCGCCTACCAGTATTTCATGCAGGCCGCCGACCGCTACGGCGACCTGCCGCAATACCCGTTGACCGATCAAGCCACGGTGGGCTTCAAGGAACATTGCTTACGCTGGGCGCAGCGCGCCCAACAGAGGATGTAACCATGATCGTCAATTGTCCGCATTGCGCCAAAACCGTGCAGGCCGAGGCCGCGGGATTTTATCGCTGTCCCTACTGCCAGCAGATTTTCGAAGTGCAATCGCCGGACGCCGCGCCGCCGGACGCGGCGACCGAGGCGGCGCCGCCTCCCTCCTCCGGTGAGACCGCGCCGGCCGACACCGCCTTGCCCCCCGCGGTCGAATCCGTCAGCCGGGAACCGCTGTGCGAACGCTGTCACGCCCGCCCCGCGCAAGGCCTGTGCCGGCAATGCGGCCAATTCGTCTGTTCGCTTTGCGCGCCGGCCGACGAATCGGGGCAGCCGGTTTGTCTGGCGCACCGGGAAGCCGCGCCGCCGCCCGTTGAGCCCACCCCGCTGGAGATGTTCACCGGCCTGCTCTCCAAGCCGGTGCGCACCATGGAACGGCTCGATCCGACCAGCCAAAAACTGGGCGCGCCGCTTTTGTACGCGGTGTCCTTCGCCATGTTCGGCATTCTCTGCTCGACGCTGCAACAATGGTGGCTGCAAAAAAGCCTACTGACCTGGCTCATGCCTTTGTTCAACACCCAGATCCCCGACCTGGATCTCACCAGTTCCAATTGGGAACTGGCGCTGACCGTTCTGGTTTCCCCGTTTTCGGCGGTGGTGGGCGTACTGTTTCAAGCCTTGTTCATGCATTTCGGACTGTGGATGATCCGCGCGGGCAAAAGCGGCCTGAACGCGACGCTCAAGGTCGTTTGTTACGCCCAGACCGGCTACGTGTTGAGCCTGATTCCGATCGTCGGGATTTTCGCCGCGTCGCTTTACAACCTGGTTCTCATCATCATCGGCTGCGCGAAAATCCACCGCGAAACTTACGGGCGCGTCATTCTGGCTTACCTGCTGCCGAGCGCCATCTGCTGCTGCCTGGCCTTCGCGTTCCTGCTGATCATTTTCTTCCTGGTCGGCACGGTCGCCGGCCTCGGCGGCCTGTTCGGCTCGACCGGCGGCTCGCCGGTTTGAGCGCCCGCCGATCCGCCGCCTCCGGCGGCGGACGATGATTCATTCGATTGCCTAATGACCCGATTTTGGTACGATGAACCCAACTCATCGAGGACGAAATCATGGACCACCAATGGAAAGGCCGGGCGCTGGGCGCGATCCTGTCGGAATCGTCGATGGTCACTCCCGGCGACATCGAACGGGCGCTGGAAGAACAAAAACGCAGCGGCCTGCGGATCGGCGAGGCGTTGATCAAGCTCGGCATCGTGACGCGCGACGACATCAATTGGGGCTTGTCGCACCAGTTGAACGTCCCCTTCGTGCGGTTGCAACCCGAGCTGATCGATCCGGAAGCCGCGCGGATCGTGCCGGCGGAAATGGCTCGGCGGCATCGCCTGGTGCCGTATCTGCTGATCGGTGACGAGTTGACCGTCGTCGTCGAGGATCCGACGAATCGCCGCGCGGCGGACGAATTGGAAAAGATCACCGGCAAGCATCTCATCATCGGCGTCGGCCTGCCGGAAGAAATATCCGCCTGCCTGGAAGCCGTCTATCGTCAGAACGCGGCCGAGCCGTTCGCGCCCGATCTGACCAGCTCGCTGTTTCCGCCCGAACGCGTCGCGGAACTGGCCGCCGACTCCTCGGGGCGCCTGTTGGTCGAAGCGTTGCTGCAAACGACGATCGAGCAGGACGCCGACAGCCTGGAATTCACTCCGCGCCACGATCGGGTCGAGGTGCTCCTGCGCCACGGCGCGGACGTCCGGCTCGCCGCCACCCTTAGCCTTTCCTGGATGCACGTCGTCGCCCGGCAGGTCAAACAACGAATCAATCGGCGCGAGGAACGGCACGAAACGCTGCTGGGCCTGTTGCCCTACCGCCATTTGGATCTGGAAACCCACTTCCAGGCGACGATCATCCGCACCGACGGCGGCGAGGCCATTTCGCTGGTCCGTCCGGCGCCGCCCTCGCTGCAAAAGGAAATCGGCCAATGCCGGCAAACCGCCGAGTCGGCCGATGCCTGGGCGCGGCTGCGCCAGGCGCGCGGCGGCTTGCTCGTCCTGGCCGGCGCCGATCCGGCCGCGCGCTGGGCGCTGGCCAGACAATGGGTCAAGGAACGAGGCGCCCTGGACCGCAAAGCCGTGTTTCTCGGCCGTTCGCTCGTGTTCACCGATGATCCGCTGTTGCGGATTCAACCGACTGATCTATCGGCCGATGCCTGGCAGCGCGCGTTGGAAACGGCTCAAGCCTATCAACCGGATTTGCTGATCGTCGAGGATCTGACCCGGGCGAACGTGCTGGGCGCGGCCGTTCGCCTCTCGCTCGACGGCACGCTCGTGCTGGGCGTCGTGCCGCTGGCCAATCCGCCGGCGACGATTGAATTTCTGCTCGAAAAAACCGAGAGCCGCGTCCTGTTGGCCGAGGCGCTAATCGGCCTGATCTGCCCCGCGCGGATCCCGCGGCCGGCGGCTCCGGCGACGTGCCTCTATTTGTCGGTCGTGTTGGCCGACGATTTGCCGGCCGGGTTGCTGAAATCGACGGCCCCCGTCGCGGATCTGGTCGCCGCCGTCCGCGAGTCGCTCCGTCGCCGGGCCGCCGCCGACCTGCGACAACCGCGGCTGGAAGGTCAAATCAGCCTGGATGACGTGATGACGATCCTGGGAGGCGAAAGCCATGGCGCAGCTTGATAAACTCTTCGAATTGATGATCCGCGAAAACGCTTCGGACTTGCACGTGATCGCCGGTTCGCCGCCGTATTTGCGCATCCACGGCGATTTGCGGCGGCTCGAAATGCAGCCGCTGTCGCACGAGCAAAACCTGGCGATGTTCTCCGAGTTGATGAACGAACGCAACAAAGAGGAATTCAAAAAGCGCCGCCAGGTGGATTTCGTCTATTCCTTCGGCAACGTCGCCCGTTTTCGCGCCAACGTGTTCATGCAGCGCAAGGGCGCCAGCGGCGCGTTCCGCATCATTCCAGCGAAAATCCTCTCGGCGCAGGACTTGCAGCTCCCGGAGGCGATCGTCAACCTGTGTAAGCTGCGCAAGGGGCTGGTGCTGGTGACGGGCCCGACCGGTTCCGGCAAGAGCACCACGCTGGCGGCGATGATCGATTCCATTAACCAGAGCCGCAAGGAACACATCCTGACCGTCGAGGATCCGATCGAATTCGTCCACCAGAATAAAAACTGCCTGGTCACCCAACGGCAGATCGGCGAAAACGTCGACAGTTTCGCCGACGCCCTGCGCGCCGCGTTGCGCGAGGACCCGGACATCATCTTGGTCGGCGAAATGCGCGACCTGGAAACCATTTCCCTGGCCATCACCGCGGCGGAAACGGGCCACCTGGTCTTCGGCACGTTGCACACCACGAGCGCGGCCAAAACCGTGGACCGGATCATCGACGCCTTCCCGACCAACCAGCAGGAACAAATCCGCACCATCCTTTCCGAAAGCCTGAAAGGCGTGATCGCCCAAGTGTTGATCCGCCGGGCCGACGGCGCGGGTCGGGTCGCCGCCTATGAAATTCTCCTGGGCGTGCCGGCTTTATCCAATCTGATTCGCGACAACAAGACGTTCCAGATCGCCTCGTTGATCCAGACCCAACGCGCCAGCGGCATGCGGCTGATGGACCAATCCTTGCAGGATTTGGTCAAACAACGGAAAATCAACGCCGCCGACGCGTCGGAATACGCGGTGGACAAGAAGTGGCTGCAAGCCGGCGGGGCGCCGCCCAACCCCGCGTGACAAATAAATAAAAAGTCGATAAGCTGGTAAAGCATCCGAGGACACACAGACTTAGTGGGGAGGGTCTACGTATGTCACGAAGGATCATTCTCGTGACTCCCAATCAGCGGGAAGTCGATCAGCTTGTCCCGGCGCTGGAAGAGCTCGGGTATCAATGGAAACACCTGCGCTGGATCGTGGAAGCGTCCGATTTGTTGGAGAGTTTTTCGCCCGATCTGATTGTCGTCAACGCCATCACGCCGCGCGGCAACGTCGCTGACTTCTGCCAGGAAACGCGCGACCGCACCGGGGCGAAAATCCTGCTGCTCAGCCCATTCGAAAGCACTTTATTGGCCTTCAAGGCGCGCAACCGTTGGGCCGTGGACGAAGTCGTCACCCTGCCGGTACCGTTTAAGAAGCTCGTTACGCTCATCGCCTACATGGTCGGCGATCTGGATGCCAAGCCCAATTTATCGAGCAAAGGCGATCTGGCCGTGGTGGAGGAACATCCGGCCGAAATTCAAGCGGCGGGCAATAAATTGCCGCTGTCGGGCGATCTGGCGGAGATCCAACCCGGGCGGATTTTCCGCACGTTGATTCACAAGCAGCCCTCGGGAATCCTGATTCTCGGCGACGGTCCGGCGAAGCGCGAACTGATTTTACAGGACGGCCGCATCCTGGAATTGCGGACCGCGTACCTGGAACAATTGGGGTTGGGCGATATTCTCGTCCGGCAAAAGGTGTTGGACGCCGAGACCTTGCCCGAATTGGTCGCCGAGGCCACGGAACAAAAACTGCGCCTGGGCGACTTGTTGCGCTTGCATCAGATGATCGGCACGCACATCCTCTTCGAAGCCCTGGACCTGCAAATCGCCGAAAAATTGGCGGACGTTTTCAACTGGGAAAAAGGCCGGTACGAGTTCCACCGCAACATCAAAAAACCGCAGATTTACGAACCGCGCGATATCTTACTGGTCAAGACCGTTTTCCTCGCGGCGCGGCTTTCGTCCCGCAACTTCCCCTTCGAGGAAAAATTCGCGGCGATGCTCGATCTGCCGATTCGCTACAACGACGCGTCTCCCATTCGGCTCAACGCCCTCGATCTGGAGCCCGAGGAAAAGCGCTTTTTGTATCGGCTCGAACGCATGAAAACCTTGCGCCAGGCCCTGACCGAAAGCCGCCTCCCCGCGGAAGCCACCGAAGCGCTGTTGACCGCGGCCATTCATTTGCATTTGATTCTGTTTCCGATCGAAACGAAAAATGCGAAGAGGGCCGTGATTTGATCCACGAGCATCGGTATCTGGCCGAACCCGACATCGACATCTTCACCAACGAGTCCACCACATTAATGGTGCGCCGCCTCGGCGCCGAAGTCATCGGTTTCACCTATCGGCATCCGGCGCGCGGCGACATCGGCCTGCTGTGGCGAAACGCCCAACTGGAAAGTCCGCCGAAATTCTGGAAAAGCCACGCCCCGATCCTCTTCCCGATCGTCGGCGGCATCCATGATTTGCGCGCCCGCACCACCGACGGCACGGCGGTGCGCTTCAAAAAGCAACACGGCTTCGTCCGCCATTCTCCGCTGGCGCTGCTGGGCAAAGCCGACAGCGGCGACCGCCTGGTGCTGCACTATCACCTGCTCGCCGACGCCGCGACGATGGCCCTGTATCCCTGGCGCTTCGAACTCTGGGTCACTTACGAACTGACGGACAACCGCCTGACGCAGATGATCCGGGTCGTCAATCGCGATGAAAAACCGCTGCCCTTCCAGGTCGGCTGGCATCCCGGCTTCAACACGCCGTTTTTCGACGGAACGAAAGAAAAATGCCACCTGCGGCTGCCCGCCGGCGAGTTGCGCCGCCTGCGGAACGACGCGAACTGCTACCTGACCGGCGAAGTGCATACCGTGTCGTTCGCCGGCGATTTCCCGTTTACCGAATCGGAGTTGGACCGCACCTACATGTTCGACCTGACCGCGACGCCACCGGAACGCCGTGTCGTCGAGCTGCTCGACCCGGACGAATCGTTCGGCGTCCGCGTCGGTTTCCCCGATTACCCGCACCTGGGCCTCTGGTCGGACGCCGGCGCGCCGTTCATCTGCATCGAACCTTGGCAGGGAATGGATGACGCGGTCGTTCAGGAGCCCTTCGATAAAAAATTCGGCATGCTCTCGCTGCCGCCCGGCGAAGAACGGGCGTTCCGCGCCTCCATCGAGATCGTCTCCCGTTAACCCGTCGATTTACAGCGACACGCGTACCGGTCGGCCGTCTTTCGCGGCCGAGCGATAAGCCGCTTCCATGATGCGCATCACGCGCAGCCCCTCGACGCCGGTTTGCGGCGCCGGTGCTCCGGTTCGCAGCGTGTTTTCGACCGCCGCGAATTGCGCCAGATAGCCATTATCGAGCAGTGGGTCGGTTTGCGGAAATTGCCAGCCGCCCGGCCCCGCCGCCGGATCGGTCCACGAACCCTTTTCGCTGTAGACGCGCAGCCCCGAACCTTTTTTCAAGTCGGCGCAAATGCTGCCGCGATTGCCGAAAACCTCGGTGAGGCAATCCATGCCGCCCGGATGGCACCAATTGTCCTCGACCACTCCCACGATGCCGCCCGCGAAACGCATCTGGAGCAGCGCGAAATCCTCGACGTCGCCGTGCCGGTGGACGAACTGGCGGGTGACGGCCGAAACGCTTTCGACGCGGCGGCCGGGCAGGATGTCCAGCACCGTGGAAATGGAGTGGCAGCCCAGATCCATCAGCACGCCGCCCGCGGCGAATTCTTTTTTAAAAAACCACGGCGAATGCGGACCGGCGTGCCGTTCGATCTGGCGCACCATGTAGATATCGCCGATCAGGCCCGCTTGCGCCGCTCGCGCGACCGCCTGCGATTTCGGCGCCAGCGGCAACTGCTCGGCATAGAACAGCCACCGCCCCGCCCGTTTGGCGGCGCGCACCATTTCCCGCGCTTCGCCGACCGTCGCCGCCAGCGGTTTCTCTACCAGAACGTGCTTCCCCGCGCGCAACGCCGCGATGCTCAACGCCGCGTGCTGATAGTTGGGCACGGCGATCAGCACCAGATCCACCTCGGGCGATTCGACGACCCGGCGGTGATCGCCGTAGGCCTGACCGATGCCGAACCGCTCGGCCAGCGCGCGTGCCGATTTCAGCGTGCGGCTGGAAACGGCGACAACCCGGAAACCGTTCAGCCGCGCCAGGGCCGCCAGATGCGTCTCGACGATCTTACCCGCGCCGCAGATGCCCAGGCGGATCGGTCCGGTTTGCACGCTCATGACTCACTCCGCGTTCGGCGGGCCGATCCGCCGGACCCGCCGGAAAAGTTTCCCCGCCTCCCGGCCGTCGTAAAAAGCCGCCATGATCGCCGCGCCCGTGCCTGGCGAATGGACGGGCAGATGAATCGAAGCCTGCGGATAGCGCCGGCGCACCAGGGAGGCGATGCGATCGTAGAAATAGCGCGGGCCGTTGAGCAGCAAACCGCCGCCCATCACGACGTCAGCGTCGCGCCCGCCGATTTTTTTCAACAGGTACCGCAAGTCGCCGGCGTAGACCTCCGCCGCGTCGTCGGCGATTTGCCGGGCCACCCGGTCGCCCCGCTCGATCGCCTCGCGCCAGGGCTGGATGACGGTGCGCACCTTCCAGCGGTCCAGCGTGTTGCGCGTCGCCCGCCGGGCCAGGTCGACCGGATCGGCTACGCCGAAGTGGCGCCCCGCCAGATCGGGCAGAATCGACGGCGGCAGCCGGCCGTCCCAGACCCGCGCGCACGCGGCCAGAATCCGGCGGCGCACGTCGATCACGATGCCGGCGTTCAGGTGGTCGAACGGCATTTCGGTGCCCAGCCCGCGGCGATAGGCGGCGGTAAAGGCGGTGCCGAGTTGCAGGATCGCAGCGCGTTCGGCCGCGCTGCCGCCCCAGAGCGCCACCACGCCGTCGTTGACCAGCGCCGCCCGCGCCGGATCGATGCCCAGGCCGCGACAAAGCGATTTTTTTTGCGTGGGGATTTCGTCGTCGAAATCGGCGCCGCACATGCCGAAGCCAAAAAAGGCGATCTCCTGCCGGATCAGCCGCGCCTGCGCCAGTGCCGCGTCGATGAGTTTTCGCGCCACCAGGAGATTGGCCGGCGTCGCGCGCCGCGCCGCCAGGCGAATGGCCTCGCCGACCAGTCCCGCCCGCCGCGCGCCGTCGGCGCCCAGAATCACCACTTCGGTTTTACTGCCGCCGCTGTCGAGGCCCAAATAGTATGACTGCTTCGCCAATCCGCGCTCCTCGGCCGAAAAAACAGCGGCAAGGGAGCCGTCCCTTGCCGATGAGGTTTCAGCGGGAAAGCCCTGCCGGCGCCGGGATTATTCGCCGCGCGCCTTCAGCCACAAATCCACCGGCACCTGATAACCGCCCGGATCCCGGAACGGGAATTCCACCTTGCGCCCGGTGGCCGCCGACAAGTAGCCGGCGATCATGATTTCCAACACCGCGCGACCGTCCGCGCCCGATTCGACCGGCGTGCCGCCCTCGCGGATGCAGGTGATGAAATCCTGCATTTCCTGCGGATAGCCGTTGATCCAGAGCCATTCGACATCCGGATAATGCCAGCCCTTGGTGTTGCCTTCCACGAAATCGTTCAGGGTGTAGCCGTTTTCGGAAAAAATGCGCACGCCGTTGCCGTTCTGCAATAGCTCGGCATACGCCACGCCTTCCGTGCCCTGAATCTCCACCCAGGAGGTCATGCCGCCGCGCAAAGTCCACGAGGATTCGATCTCGGCCACCTGTCCGGTGGTAAATTCGATGATCATCATGATGTGATCGTCGAGCTTCGTGATCTGCTTGTATGCGAACAAATCCGCCTGGCAATACACCGATTTGACCGCCGGTTTGCCCAGAATCCAGCGGCAACACTCGATCGCGTGGCAGCCCATGTCCATTAGGATGCCGCCGCCCGCTTCCTTGGCCTGGAAGAACCAGGGCGAATACGGCCCGCCGTGCTTTTCATGTTGCCGGGCCAGAAACACCTGGCCCAAACCGCCCGCGTCGGCGACGCGCTTGACGTGGGTGTACTTCGGCACATAGCAAAGCTCCTCGGCATAGCCGATGACCAGCCCGTTCTTTTTCGCGAGGTCCAGCAGTTCGTCGGCTTCTTCCAGGCGCAGGCAGAGCGGCTTCTCGACGATGACGTGTTTGCCGGCCGCGAGCACCTGCTTGGCGAAGGGAAAATGCAGCCAGTTCGGCAGCGCCACGGTGAAGACGTCGACATCCTTGCGGTTGAGCATCGGTTCGAAGGCGTCGTGAAATTCGGCGACGCCGTACTGGTCGTGAAACATCTTGCCGCGGATCGGGTCCAGGCTGTGCTGGCAAACGAGTTCCACGCCGGGAATGGTGTGGAACGCCCGCGCGTGAACCTCGGAAATCCAGCCGGTGCCGATCATGCCGACGCGCACGTTCTTCATGGCAATCCCCCTCAAAAAGTGCTTCGCGTTTGGCGGTGTTTCAAGGCGTGGCGATCATAATCCGCTTCGAATCAACCTTCAACCCGCCGGCGGTCAGTGCAGACAATTCTCACCGATTTTTTCGCACGGAAACGCCAGAATACAGCCGATCAACTCGACCTCGAAACCGGTCTGACACGATTCGTAACAGGCCGCGTAATCTTCGTCCAACTGACAGGAAACCGCCTTGGTGCACGCCAGATCGCACAGGTCCGGCGGCGTGGTAAAGCACACCGAATCGATTTCCTCGCAGGCGGCATCCAGAATGCACTGGCGGGTTTCGTCGTCCAGCGAGGTCGAGCAGACCACCGAGCAATCGGCGATATCCGCTTCCATCTGACACTCGGTCAGCTTGCCGCAAATCTCGACGCACACCGGATCGGGGCGACCGAGGCATTCGGGGCCGATCGCTTCGCAGGCGCTTTCCAGCAGACAGGCGATCGTCTCCTCGTCCCACTCCGCCAGGCAGACCGCCGGACAGGTGTCGGCCGGGATATCGCCCAACGCACCGCAACGCTCCAGGCGGGTGCAGGCCGACAGGCATTCCGGGTTGAAATCCTCGGACAGGCAGACGGGTTCGATCAGTTCGCAGGAGGTTTGCAACACGCACTGGCGCAGGGTCGTATCGTCCAACGTCAGGCAGTAGTCGAGGCAATCGGCGTCATCGATGAAATCGACCAGCGCGCACTCGTTCAGGCGCTCGCAGAAAATGCCGCACGAGCCGGCATCGATCGCCGGCAGACACACGGCTTCCACTTCGTCGCAGGAGGTCGCCACCAGGCAGGCGCGCAAGTCCTCGCTCCATTCCTGCCAGCATTCCGCCAGGCAGCCCTCGGCATTCTGCACCAGGCCGCATTGCAGCGCCTTGTCGCAGGCGTCTGCGCAATCGGTATCACCGGCCGCGAACAGACAGATGTTGTTCACCTCGTCGCAGGCGGCGCGCTCGATGCAGGTGACCTGGTTCTTTTCCCAGTTTTTCGCGCAATAAGCCGGGCAGTCCGGGCCGGCGAGCGGATGGCGGCAGATTTCGAGCCGGTTGCAAGCCAGCCGGCATTCTTTTTCAATTCCCGTTGCCGCATCGGGCGTGGTTTCGGTATCCGGCCGGGGTTCCGCCGACGGCGGCGCCAGCCAGAAGCGATAGGTCAACCAACCGCCGAACGCCAGGCAGGCGATCAAAATCGCGGTGATGACCAACGTTTTGCGCACGCTTCCTCCACCGGATAACCGTAGTTCGCTCTGGAATTGCCGTCAAAGTGACAGAATCTCCGGGGCAAATCAATCAGTATTTGATCGCGCGAAACGCCGCCGGGTTAAATGAAATCGCTCCTTGACCGTACCATCACCGATCGTTTCAAATAGGCCGAACCGGGAAAGGAGAGGCCGATGATCCGGCGTTCATTCTGTTTGGCGATAATGGCGATTGTATTGCTGGCGCTTCCCGCCCTGGCGGCGACCGTCCGCACCGTGGCCCAGGTTTACACCCCGACTCGGGCGGCGGTCCTGAATCTCGCCGCGTTTCCCGTCACGATCGAAGAACCCGATCAAGAGGATTACACGCGAATCGTCG
>JAAYVF010000076.1 GCA_012517325.1 Myxococcales bacterium
AAGCCCGATGCAAAACGGAAAATCGAAAGGGAACAACCAACTGGACGTGGGTCTATCAGGCCTCGGCTCCGAACTCTACGTAACCAAGGGGACATTTTTGCTGCACAGTTGAGGGGACATATTGCCTAAGTATAAACAGGCAGCGCGTGTTAACTTGGCGGCGGATGCTTTCCCGCCGAAGGAGAATACCACTCATGTGGCGAACCATCGTGCCGCTCTTGTTGTTGATGCTGGCGGCAACGGCCGTCGTGGCGCTTTCCCAGGACACGCCCGCCGAACCGCCGGCGGAACCGGCCGCCGAGCCGCCGCCCGCGGCGGCGACCTACGCCCTGCCGGTGATGCTGCCGGCCGACTTGCCGCCGCGCTGCGCCGACTGGGCCCGGCAAAAACGCGCGCAATTCGCCGCTGACGACCGCCGGCGCGACCGGCTCGTCGACCTGGTCTTCGCCGGCGACTCGCTGATCGAAGGCTTCGCCCCGCTGCCCCTGGCCGGCCGTTACGAGGTGGTGAACCGCGGCATCGCCTGCGACACGACCCGCGGCCTGCACGAACGGCTCCTGCGCGACGTGGCCGCCCTCCGCCCGCGGCTGGCCGTGCTGCTCATCGGCATCAACGACCTGTTTCTGCTCGACCGGCTTCCGCCCGACGATCGGTCGCTGCTGACGGCCGTCGACATCGAATCCCTGGCGCTGCGGCTCCAGGGCCACCGCATCAAACCGGTCGTGCTTTCCCTGCTGCCGACCCGCGTCCCGGTTCCCGGGTTGAGCGTCGACGGCACCAACGAGCTGATCCGCGATCTCAACGTCGAACTGCGGCGTTTCTGCCGGCGCTTGGGCATTCTTTTCGTGGATGTGCACGGCGCGCTCGCCGATCATCGCCGCTGGCTGCGGGAAGACCTCACGGGTGACGGCCTGCATCCGAACATGGAGGGGTACCGGCTGCTGAGCAATCTGCTCGCGCCGGTACTGAAGACGGAGTTGAAGGAGCCGGATTAAGCGGTATCGGCCGGCTACATCAACGAAAGCTGAATATGCTTGCCCTCGATTTCGAGGGAGAGAGGATCGCGTTCTTCGGTCGATTCGAAGTACTTCTTGTAAAAGAAGTGCCGGTCTTCATCGGTGATGCTTTCGATGCGGGCCGAAACGCGGATCGCTTTGCGTTCGCGGTTCGGATTCGCCTCGGTCACCCGCGTGACGAAGGGCACGACACGACGGCGGTACAAGACCTGGTCGTCGGCATCGGCGTCGGATTCGCAGGCGTTCTTGAACGAAGCCTTGATGAGAATCATTTCGCCCTGATCCAACGGTTGATTGACGACGTACGAGCAAACCATGTCATTGAACAGTTCGAAGTCGTTGATGTTGACGTCGGCGGCGCTGATCGTGCTGATTTGTTTCGTGTTCAGTTTGCTGGCCCCCATCGGATCACCCCTTTTCGTCAAATGGAACCGTTTCCCCGTTTTTTTCTGTCGCGCTTTCTCTTGACGCTCTACCTAATAGCAATGCCCGTGCCACTTTGTGAAAATGGCACCGAATGCCAGAATATTTCATTTTGATGCATCTTTCTGGATACTTACGGCGACAAAACTGGAGCCATCGGAAAAAGAAGCCTGAAAACGTGTGGTCCATAACGGATCAACGCCATTTTTTTGACTTTCGATTTGATTCGTTTCGGACCATTATTCGTTTAGGGGAAAAAAGTGCCTCAAGCGGTTCAAAATGGACCAGCTAATTGGAACTAAGCAGTCTTTTCAATCGGTTACGGCTGATATCCAGCAATTTTGCGGCTTCGGACTTGTTGCCGCTCACCGATTCCAAAACCCGGCGCACATAGATGTTGGTCGCCAAGTCCAGGGGCATGGGTTTTTCCAAACCGGCCTCCGGACGGCCGATCGTCTCTTGCGCATTGGTCACCAGGTCGATCGCCGTGATCCAGGAGCCCGTGGCCAGCAGGCAGGCCCGCTCGATGGCATTGCGCAATTCGCGCAGATTTCCGGGCCAGGCATAGGTCAGCAGCTTCTGGCGGGCGTATTGGTCGAAGCCTTGAAAGCGCCGGCCCATGTGCTGGTTGTACTGCGTCAGAAAAGAATCGGCGTAAGCCAGAATGTCGTCCGGGCGGTCGCGCAGCGGCGGCAGATGCAGCCGAATGACGTTGATCCGGTAGTACAAGTCCTCGCGGAACGTCCCCTCCTTCATCATTTTTTCGGGATCGCGATGGGTGGCGGCGATGATGGAACAATCCATCTTACGGCCCTCGCTGCCGCCGATGCGCGTCACGATACGATCCTGCAGAAAGCGGAGCAGCTTGACCTGGGCGGCGGCGGGCAGATCGCCGATTTCATCGAGAAACAGCGTGCCGCCGTCGGCCCGTTCGATCAGGCCCGCCTTGCCCTTGGCCAGCGCGCCGGTGAAGGAGCCCGGTTCGTAGCCGAACAGTTCGGATTCGAGCAGATTTTCCGGAATCGCCGCGCAGTTCACCGGCACGAACGCCCCTTCGGCGTGCGGGCTTTGGTAGTGGATCTGGCGGGCCAGCATTTCCTTGCCGGTTCCCGAATCGCCGGTGATCAGCGCCACGATGTTGGGAAACTGCGTGATCTGGCGCACCGTCCGGTCGATCGCCGCGAAGGACGGGTGACGGCTCTGGTAGAGGGTCGCGAAAAATTCCTCTTTCTGGCGCGACCGCAGCTCGTCGACCTTGTTGCGCAACAGAAAGGTTTCGTGGATGCGCCCGACCCGCGAGAGGACTTCCGGCAATTGCAGCGGCTTGGAAAGGAAGTCGCAGGCGCCCAGCTTCATCGCCTCGACCGCCATTTCGATGGTGCCGTAGCCGGAAATCATCATCACCTCGGTGCCGCGGTTCCGGCGGCGGATCAACTGCAGGGCTTCGAGGCCGTTCATGCCCGGCAATTGCAGATCGAGCAGCACCAGAAATGGATTCTTTTCCTTGATTTCGGCCAACGCCGGCTCGGCCTGATGGTAGACGTGCACCGCGTAACCGGCGTCGGCGAGCAACCGGTCCAGCACCTCGGTGATCAGAATTTCGTCATCGACAACAAACAGGGTATCCACGCGGTGCAATCCTTCGCCGCCGGCCGGCCGTTTCGCCGTTCTACGGTTTTTTTGGATTGTACTATAGAAAACCGGGAAAGGAAAAAGCCGCCTTCATTCGCGGCGTTTCAGCCACCCGCTGTCAGAGCGTCAACAGGCAGTGAATAACGTCATCGCACACGCCGTAGAAATCCAGGATGCATTGCAGGTAATCGTCGCCGTAATGCTTCTTGCCGGCGATGCACCAGGCGACGGCCTTTTCGCGGTCGATCGCGTGGCCGTCCTCGTCGGTGAACGCCATGTCGCATTGGTCGTACATCCACAGATAGGCTTTCGTGCAATCGGCGACGGCATCCGTGGCGGCGTCGGGGTCGTCCCATTGGCCGTAATCGTTTTCGCAGCCGCCGACGCACTCGGTCCAGAACGAACAACGGGAATACGTGCGGTAGCAATCGAAATAGCATTCCGCGAGCCGCTGGCCGTAGTGTTGCTCGCAACTCGTCGCGGCCTGCTCGGCGGTCAACCCGCTCAACTCGATCCCGCAGGCGGACATCGCCTTGACCAGGTCGCCGCAGGCGGCCGCGGCCGCGCTCTCTTCCGCCTCGCCGTCGCAGACGACGCAGGTCGTTTCATCGGCGCAGGAAAACGCCAACAGTCCGGCCAACAGCGCCAGCAGCGAACCGCCGAGCCACCATCCGTTGCGCCCGCTCATGACCGGCCTCCCTCGAACAGGGCGTTGATGCAATCCGCGATATTGTCGCAATTCGGCGCCAGGTCGACGATGCAGTTCTCGATGTCCTGGTAGAGGTCGTCGCCCGCCTCGCAGGCCGAGATCGCATCGGCTTCGGAAATTTCGTTGCCGTCCTCGTCGACCAGCACAAAGCCGCAGGTTTCATACATAAAGACGAACGCGCTTTCGCAATCCCACGGCAGCGGCGCGGTGTCGTCGTCGTCGGCGTCCCAAGAATCGTCGTCCCACCAGGTGTCGTCGTCCGGCCAGGTGTCGTCGTCGTCCTCCGGGTTGTCGCAATAGGCGAGGCAATCGCGCCAATGATCGCAATCATCGTAGAGATCGTAGCAGGCCTGGGCGCAGTCCCAGAACGATTCGGCTTCATCGCCCTCGCAGGCCGTCAGGGCGCTGGGGCGCGACAATCCGGCCGGCGCCAGGTTGCAAGCGTCGTAGGCGCGGGTCATCGCCTCGCAGGACCTCGCCTCGGGGTCGGGGCAGGAAACGCAACGTTCGCGGGTCTTGCCGCAGCCGGAAAAACCCGCCGGCCATGCCGTGACGATCAGGCAGCCGATCGCGAACCAGAAAAGGCAAATCGATCCCTTGCGCATCGGATAACCTCCCTCCCGGGTTAAAAGAACCATATTCCGATCGACCGGGGGTTGTCCAGGGGGAATCGTCCGGTACGGTCCTTCGGCCGACTCTTTATAAGTAGCCATTAATATTGATCTTTTTTTATATCGCGTCCGGCTCCCGGCCTTGACCCCGAAACCAAAATATCGTATTAATACGCGATTGCACCACGGCGGATTTGAACACGCCATCAAAAGGATATTTGAACGAATGGCGCCAGAGCAAAGACTACCGGTCAACATCGAAGACGAAATGAGGCAATCGTACCTCGATTACGCGATGAGCGTGATCGTGGGCCGCGCCCTTCCCGACGTGCGCGACGGGCTCAAACCCGTGCACCGGCGCATCCTGCACACCATGAACGAAACGGGCAATCTGCCCGGCAAGGCTTACCGCAAAGCCGCCCGCATCGTCGGCGACGTCATGGGCCAATACCACCCGCACGGCGACGCGGCGATTTACGACACCATCGTGCGGATGGTGCAGACGTTTTCGCTACGCTATCCGTTGGTGGACGGGCAGGGCAACTTCGGCAGCCTCGACGGCGACCCGGCGGCCGCCTACCGGTACACCGAAGTGCGGATGCACCGCTTCGCCGAGCAACTGCTGGCCGATATCGACAAGGACACCGTCGACTGGCAGCCGAATTACGACGAGTCGAAACAGGAACCGGTGGTGCTGCCCTCGAAGGTGCCCAACCTGCTGGTGAACGGCTCGGAAGGCATCGCGGTCGGCATGGCCACCAAGATTCCGCCGCACAACCTGCGCGAGGTCGTCAACGCGCTGATCGCGCTGATCGACAACCCCCATTTGCAGACCATCGAGCTGCTCGATTACATTCCCGGCCCCGACTTTCCGACCGGCGGCTTCATCTACGGCCGCCAGGGCATCATCGACGCCTACGCCACCGGGCGCGGCAAGATCATCGTGCGGGCCAAGATCGACACCGAGGAGAAAAACGGCCGCGAGCAGATCGTCATCGGCGAACTGCCCTATCAGGTCAACAAGGCCCGGCTGGTCGAGGAGATCGCCGACGGCGTGCGCGAAAAGCGCCTCGAGGGCATCGCCGACCTGCGCGACGAATCCGACAAGGACGGCGTGCGCGTCGTGCTCGACCTGAAAAGAGACGCCAACAGCGCGGTGCTGATCAACCAGCTTTACATGTCGACCAACTGCCAGACGACCTTCGGCATCATCCTGCTGACCATCGTCGACGGCCAGCCGCGCATCCTGAACCTGCTTGAAATTTTGCAGGAGTTCGTGGCCTTCCGGCGCGAGGTCGTCACCCGGCGCACCAAGTTCGAACTGCGCAAGGCCGAGGAACGCGCCCACATCCTGGAAGGCCTGAAAATCGCCCTGGACAACCTCGACGCGGTCATCGCGCTGATCCGCGCCAGCGCTACCGTGGACGTGGCGCGCCAGGGATTGATGAGCCGGTTCGGCCTGTCCGAGCGCCAGGCGCAGGCGATCCTCGATCTGCGGCTGCAAAAACTCACCGGCCTCGAACGCGACAAGATCATCGAGGAATACAACGAACTGCTGGCGCTGATCGCCCGCTTGAAGGAAATCCTCGCCAACGACGCGCTGCTGATGCAACTGATCAAGGACGAGTTGGTCGAACTGCGCGACAAGTTCGGCGATCCCCGCCGCACCGTCATTCTCGACGACGCCGGCGAATTGAGCCTCGAGGATCTGATCGCCGACGAGCAGGTCGTCGTCACGGTGTCGCGCGCCGGTTACGTCAAGCGCAACGCGGTCGGCGAATACCGCGCCCAACACCGCGGCGGCAAGGGCAAGATCGGCATGGAAACCAAGGAAGAGGACATCGTCGACCAGGTCTTCGTCGCCGACACCCACGACCACGTGCTGGTCTTCACCACCGCCGGCCGGGTCTACTGGCTGAAGGTCTACCAGATTCCGCCGGCCGGCCGCGCCAGCCGCGGCAAGGCGATCATCAACCTGCTCAACCTGCAGCAGACCGGCGAGACGATCGCCGCCGTGCTGCCGGTCAAGGCCTTCCTTGAAGGGCAGAATATCGTCTTCGCCACCCGCCGGGGCGTGGTCAAACGCACCGACCTGATGTCTTACGCCAACCCCCGCGCTTCGGGCATCATCGCCCTGCTGCTCGACGAGGGCGACCAGGTGATCGGCGTCAAGCTGACCGACGGCAAGCAGGACGTGCTCTTGGCCACCAAGCTGGGCAAGGCGATCCGCTTCCGCGAAACCGACGTGCGCAAGATGGGCCGCAGCGCCCGCGGCGTGCGCGGCATCACCCTGGCGCCGAACGACGAGGTCGTCTCGATGGAAATCGTGCGGCCCGGCGCGTCGCTCCTGACGGTTTGCGAGCACGGCTACGGCAAGCGCACCCTCGAGGAAGAATACCCGGTCAAGCATCGCGGCGGCCAGGGCGTGATCACCATCAAGACGACCGAGCGCAACGGCCAGGTCGTCGGCATGCTGCAGGTCACCGAAGAGGACGAACTGCTGATCATCACCGACGCCGGCAAGCTCATCCGCCTGCGGGTCGGCGACATCAACGTGATCGGGCGCAACACCCAGGGCGTGCGACTGATCGACATCGAGGAAAGCCAGCGGGTCGCCGCGGCCGACCGCTTCGTCGGCCAGGCGCTCAACGGCGACGACAACGGCGACGCGCCCGACAACGGTCACGCGCCCGACGACGAACCCGCGCCCGACGACGAATCCGCGCCCGACGACGAACCCGCGCCCGAGAACGGCGAGGCTTGATGAGCGCGGCCGGCGACGCCGCCCCGTTCCGCCGCGCCGCCGGCTGGATTCTGCTCGCCGTGCTGCTGGCCGGCGGGCCGACCCTCTGGCTGCCGCTGGGCCGCGATCAAGGCATCGGCCTGTACATCGCCGACGTGCTGCGGCACGGCGGCGCGCCCTACAAAGATGCCTGGGAAATCCGCCCGCCGGGCATCTTCTACGTTTACGCCGCCGGTCTGGAGTTGTTCGGCAAACACGGCTGGTCGCTGCGCCTGCTCGACTTGCTATGGCAGGGCGCGACCGCGCTCGCGCTGGGCCTGTTGGGGCATCGCCTCTTCGGCCGATGGGCGGGCCTGATCGCCGGCGCGCTCTACGCGGTCGTTTATTTTCTGGGCAACGATTTTTGGAACCTCGGCAACACCGACGCCTTCGTCGCTTTGCCCGCGACCCTCGCCTTGCTGGCGGTGCTGCCGCGTGCGCGCGGGCCGCGCTGGGCGTGGGATCTCGGCGCGGGCCTGCTGATCGGCGCGGTCTTTCTGCTGCGCTTCACGCACGGTCTGCTCTTTCTGCCGGTGATCGCGTTGTTCTTCGCCGGAACGGCCGGTCCGTTCGGCGCGCGCGTGCGGCCGGTTTTCGGCCGCCTCGTCGCCGCCGGCCTCGGCTTCGGGCTGGCGGTCGGCGCCTACGCGCTGCATCTGGTCGTCACCGGCGCCTGGAGCGATTTCTACTACACACTGTTCGTTTTCGCGCCGCGCTACGCGGTGCTGACCCACCACGGCAGCGCCGCCGCCTTCCTGTCCTTTTTCCGGCAGGTCGTCGGCGGCTTCGCCTGGAAGTACGCCGTCCTCGTTTTCCCCGCCGGCGCGATGCTCGCCTGGGCCGCGCGCTACGAGCGCCATCCTTTTTCCGTGGCCGCCGTCTTGTGGATCTTCGGCACGCTGGCGGGTATCGCCGTGATGGCGAAGTTCTATGCCTACCACTGGCTGCCGCTGTTCGCGCCGCTGGCGCTGGCGGCGGGCTGGTACGGGCAACGGCTGGCCGGAGCGTGGCGCCGCCGCTTGCTGCCGGCCGCGCTGCTCGCCACGGCGCTCGCCGTTTTCGGCCTCGGCGCGTTCGCGGTCCGCTTCGGCGCGCTGGCGCCGCGCCGCCTCGCCGACGCCTGGCAACTGTCGACCGGCGCGCTGACCGCCGACGCCTACCGGCAGCGCTTCGACACCCTATCGACCGGCGGGGATTTTTCCGCGACCGCGAACTACCGCGCCGCCGACTACCTGCGCTTGCACACCGCGCCCGGCGACGGCGTTTACATCTGGGGTTTCGAGACGCTGATTTATTTTCTGGCCGACCGCCGGCCGCCGACGCGCTTCTGCTCGAACTATCCGATCGTCGCCAAGTGGCACAAGCGGGAATGGTACGAGGAACTGGTCGCGGCGCTCGCCGCCCGCCCGCCCGCCTACGTGGTGCTGGTCACCCGCGACGAAATGCCGTGGATCACCGGCCAGGGCCGCGACTCGACGGCGATGCTCAAGGCCGAGTTCCCGGAACTGCGCGACTTCATTCTGAACAATTACCAGGCGGAACTGGTGATCGAGAACCTCGTGCTCTGCCGCTACCAGCCGTTGGCCGGACAGCCCTAACGCAGCAACTCGGCGGAAACGAAACCCGCGCGCAGCAACTTCGGCAGCTTTTGCAGCATCCAGGAACGGCCGCGGCCGCCCAGGGGCGCGCCGGGATCGGCGTCGATCGGCGAGAGCGCCAGCGCGGTGCCCGGCCGCGCGGCCAGCGCCCGTTGCAGCAACCGCACCGGAACGAACCGCACCACCTCGTCGGCCAGCGGCCGGCCGTGCCATTCGGCGAGCCACAGCGCGGGCAGGCCTTCGCCTCCGCAGCCGAGCGTCTGGCGGATGCCCGCCTCGCGCAGCGCCGTCACCCGGGCGGGATCCAGGCGGCGATTATCGGGAAACGGCGGCAGGAAACGAAACGGCCCGGTCAAGCCCAGGACGTTCAGGGCGTCGACGGCGTTGAGCACCTGGTGTCGCAGGGCCGCGGGCGTCAGCGACCACGGATCGATTTCATTGTCGGTCAGGACGGCGATTTCGCAGCCGGCCGCAACGACCTGCCGAATCAACTCCGGTTCGCCGCGGATCGTCTCGCCGAAAAAGCCGACCGTCGCCGAATCGGCCGCCGCGACGATTTGTTCGAGCAGGTAGTTCAGGGAAGAGGCCAGGCGCGGCACCGGCGCGGGCAATTTCGCCCCCCGGCCGAGCCGCCGCCAGGCGACGTGCCGCCAATCCACCGCCGGCACCAGCAACACCTCGCGAATCGGCCAGCGCATCTATCGCCCCGCCGGCGTTTTCGGCGCGAACCGGCGCCGTAGCGGCGTCAGCAACAACCGGCGGTCCGCCGCGTCGAGCACGCCGCAGATCCAGGCGAACGCGGGGTACAGCACGAAGCCGGCGACCAGCGTCAGCGCCAGCCGTCCGCCCGCCGGCCATCCGGCCAGCACCCACCGCGACAGGTAGTAGAGGCTGCCGGCCATCAGCAGCGTCGCCGCCAGCGTGCGCAGCAGCGGGCCGCGCAACGGCACCGCGCCGACCACCGCGTGAATCGCCCACAGGTTGATGACCAGCAGGATGCCGAAGCTCAGCACCGTGGCGATCGCCGCGCCGTACAGGCCGTACGGCGGAATCAGGATCAGGTTCGCCACCAGGTTGATCGCCGCGCCGATGCCGGTGATCACCGCCACGCTACGTTCGCGGTCGGTGGCCCGTAGCGTCTGCGACAGCAAGGGATTGATGCCGTCGAGCGCCTGCCCCCAGACCAGGATCGCCAGGGCCGTCGCCGCGGGCGCGAAGGAAGCGCCGAACAGGAGGGGCATCAGGTCGTCGGCGATCAGCGCCAGTCCGGTGGCGGCGGGCAGGACGAACGCCACGAGGTAGCGTAGCGATTGGTGATAGACCTCGCGCAGGCGGTCGGGGCGATCGACAAACAGCCGCGAAAGCACCGGGTAGATGGCGGTGACGAAGCTCGCCGATAACAGGCCGAGGCCTTCCATGACCTTGTAGGCGGCGTTGTAATAGCCGACTTCGCTTTCCGGCCGGAAGAACGAAAGCATGACGATGTCGAGGCGCGCGTAGAGCATGACAAACAGCGTGGTGACGAAAAACGGCCAGGAGCCCTTGAGCAGCGTCAGCATCAGCGCGGGGTCGAAACGCGGCGCGGGCGCCGCCCCCACCCGGCGCAGCATCCCCAGCGCCAGCCCGAAGGTCAGAAACTTGGCCGTGGCGTAGCTGAGCACCAGCGGCGTCAGGCCGTAGCCGAGCCACAGCACGGCGCCGCCGACCGTCACCGTGATCAGCGTGTTGCCGATGTTGAGCAGCGCCGACAGGTCGAGGCGCTCGAAGCCGGCCAGCGCGGCGTGATAGCTGTTGGTCGCCGTGTCGAACACCAGCGCGAAACCCAGAATGAGAATCGCCGCCACGGTGTCCGGGTGGTAGCCCAGGTGCGGGGCGATCACCCGCAACGTCGCGAAGAGCAGCAGCGAAAACACGAAATTGGTCAGCGACACCTGCGCCAGGATGAGCCCGGCCTTCTGGGGCGCCCGGGCGGTTTCCCGGATCAGATACGGCCGCGCGATGTAGTTGGGCAGCACCGCCGCCAGGCCGACCAGCGCCGTCGCGGTCGAAAACCGGCCGAAACCCAGATCGCCCAGACGACGGGCCACGTAAACGAAAAACGCCAGGCTGAGGAACTTGGTGATCAGATTGCCCGCCGCCAGCGATGCGGTGTTTTTCGCAATGCGGGCGAAGGTGCTCATGGCTCTCTTTCTTTCGCCGGTCGCGGCCGGTTACAGCAGGAAGCCCGCGACCAGATACAGCGCCAGGCCCAGAATGATGGCGCTGGAGAAACCGAAGTTCACGGCCAGCAGCATCGCCGCCACCGAACCCAGCACGCTGGCCGCGGAATTGACCGCGAACATCCAGGTCACGCCGCGCGGGTAATCGTAACCCACCAGCCGGATGCCCAGCGGGAACGGCATGCCCATCAGCAGGCCGAGCGGCAGCAGGAACAGGACGGTCAGGCCGATGCGCAGCGGCAACGCCAGGGCCAGGGTCTCGTGGAACAGCCGCGGGCTGACGATGAGCAGCACCGCGACGTACAGCGCCAGCGCGCCGACGATCACCCGCAGGCGCGGCACGGTCCGGTCGGGATAGATGCGCTCGGACAGCCCCGCGCCCAATCCCGAGGCCAGCAGAATTGTGAAGAGCACGACGGTCAGCGCGTAGGTCGGATGACCGAGGTAGAGAATGAACTTCTGCATGATCGCCACCTCGACCAGCAGGTAGGCCAGGCCCAGCGCGGCGAAGTACAGCGCAAAGCGGAACGGCGGCTTGGCCTTGCTTTCGCGGGTCAGCCAGGCCGGCAGCAGGATGAACAGCGCCACCAGCCCCAGCACCAGCGCCCCGAGCGCGTAAAGCACCAGCGGGCCGAGGTTGTGGATCTTGGCGCTGTAAGCCTCCTTGAAGACCTCCGGCAGGTTCCGCAGCCGCAGGGTATAGAACAGGAACGGCCGGTTGTCGGTGGTCGGCGAGAGATCCTGCTTCTGCTCGGCGAACCAGGCGGCGAAATCGCCCCGCTCCGCCAGTTCCTTGAAGCGCGGGTCGTCGCCCGAATGATAGGGGCTGTAGACGATCGGCAGGTTCAGCTTGGCGCAGTGCTCGACCAGGTCGCCCATTTCCTGCAGCGTGAACTCGTCCTTCTTGATCATCAGGTTGGCGAAGGCCTCGTCGCGGGCGATGAAGAAGTGCCGCTCCGGATACTTCACGCCCTGCTGCAGCAACACGGTTTTCGCCAACGCCATCAGGCGCAGCACGATTTCCTGCGTGTCGTTCCAGCGCTTGATGCTGATCATGCCGCCCGGCGCGAGGTGGTCGAAATACTCGTGCATCGCCTCGACGGTGAAGACGTTGTTTTCGGAAAGCGCGAACGCGCCGGCCGCGGTGGCCGCCCAGGTGTCGATCAGCGTGAACTGGATGACGTCGAATTTTTCGTTCGTGCGCCGGATGTAGCTGCGGCCCTCGTCGATCACCACGTCGACGTCGGGGCGGTTGTAGAGGCCGCCGGAGACGTTCGCGAAACGGTTGCGCACCAGATCGACGACCAGCGGGTTGTATTCGAGCGCGACGACGCGCTTGGCCCCGGCGTCCAGCGCCGTCAGCACGTGCTCGCCGCCGCCGGACCCGAAGATCAGCGTCGTCGAGCCGGGCCGGATGATGTACGGCAGGCGCTGCAAATAGGCCGCGGCGTCCTGGGTCTTGGCGGTGTCGCCGTCGAACGGCGTGATCGGCGTGTGGGCGATGCCGTCGATCTCGATCATGATGTCGCCGATGTCCGGCCGGGCGAAGGCGATGACGCGCGAGAAGCTGTTCCAGTCGACCGTCAGGCGGGCGGGCTCGCGGTTGCCCTTGACGTAGCGCGGCTCCAGCAGCGTCGACCCGGTGGTCAGGTGAAAGATCGCCACCGCCAGCAGGCCGCCGGCGACCGCCAGCCCCACCGTCCACCGCGACTTTTTGTCGGCCCCGCCGGCCGTCACGCCGCCGAGCGCCGCCAGCGCCCCCGCGACGAGCACCGCCGCCGGACCGCCGAACAGTTTCAGGAGCGGCACGGTCAGCAGGCAGCCGAGGCCCGCGCCGATCAGGTCGAAGAAATACACCACGCCGGCCCGCTTGGCCTCGAGCTGCAACAGCAGCGAAATGAATAGGCCGCCGGCGACGAACGGCAGCGCCGAAACGGTGTAGACCAGGGCCAGTTTGAGCAGGCTGGCGCTGGTGAATTCGAAATCGCCGAGCTTCATCGTCAGCAACAGGGCGATGAGCAAACCGCCCGCCGCGCCCGACGCCGCGCCGGCGAAAGACAGCGCCGCTTCTTCCCGGCCGGCCAGCCGGGATCCGAACCAGTGGGCGAGCAGCGCGCCCAAACCCATGCCGAATAGACTGACGCTGATCGCGAGGAAGGCGAAGTGGTACCACATCACCACCGAGTACACCCGCGTCAGCACGATTTCGGTCGCGAGCATGGCGCACGCCACCAGCGTCAAACCCAACAAACGGCGCATTCGCATTTCGTTACCTGCCAATCAAGCGCTTCACCTTGGCGCGAAGCTGGTCATCGGTATTGATGGCGCTATGCCACATGAACAAGCGGCCGCGCCATCCGCCGCGCGCGGCCTGCCACTCTACGAGTTCGCGTTTTTCCCGGGCCCAATGCAATTTGTAGGCGGCCTCGCCGCGCAGAAAATCGTAGACCCGCGCCCCGCGCTCCACCGCGTCGGCGACGGCGAAGTTGAGCGCGACGTAGCCCAGGTTGTACGTGTCCCAATGCGGATCGGGATCGCTGCCCTGCTGGTACAGGTACAACCGGTCGCCGATCTGGTAGCCGTAGGTGGCGAACACCGGCTGCTCGTTGACCCGCAGAATGCCCAGCCGCAGCCAGCCGCGTTCCAGCCCCGCCGCGGCCATGTCGTGATGAAAGCCGACGAACCGCTCGTTGACGAACACGCCCGGCAGGCCGTCGGCGTTCCAGCGCGCGAGGTGCAGCCGGATCAGCGTTTCCATCGCCTCGTGCACGGTGGCCGGATCCTCGTGAAACACGTGCTCGACCTTGTGGTTGAGCTGCAACTGGCGCAGTTTCTTGCGGGCGTTGTAACGGCTCTTTTTGCTGAGGGTTTCGAGATACTCGTCGAAGGTCGCGGCGAGCGGTGCGTACGGCGCGAAATAGCGATGGCGGCGGCGCACCCGGCCGCACTGCTTTTCCAGCGCCGCGCCCAGCGCCGGCAGCACCGGGCTGTCGATCGCCATGTCCGCCAGGTCCAGCACGTCCCAGTCGCGCGCGGCCTTCAGGTGCGCGGTCATCGCCGCCAGCACCTCCGGCGCCCGCTCGGGCGCGACGATCGGCTGCAGAAAATCGGAGCAGATTTCCCCGCTGCCCAGGTACGCCAGCACCCGCACCCGCGTGCCCTTCGCCGGCAGCGGCATCTTGCGCGGGCCGATCATCTCCACCTCGACCTCGCCGAAGGTGCGTTCGGTCAAAAACAGCGGCCAGATGCCGATGACCGCCTCGCCGTCCAGCGCGGTCAGTACGCGAAGTTCGCCCAGCGACTGGTAATGCTTCCACCAGATCCGGTTCCAGAGGTGCGAGCCGAAAAGCGAATCGCCCGCGCCCTGGCCGGTCAGGCTTTCCCACGCGGGCCGCAAGGCTTCCAGGCCGGCCAGGTCGGTGACCGCGCGAATCGTCAGACCCATCACAGCACCTCGCGCAGCTTTTTGAACCAGCCCCACTTGCCGATCACCGTGTCCTTCATGAACCGGGCCAGCCGGTATTCGATCGGGAACTCGTAACGCAGCCGATGGACGCGCCAATGGCTGATTTTCGACAGCAGGCGCAGCGGCAGGCGCAGCTTGTGGGTCCGCAGCCGCTCGCGCATCGTCGCGTCGGGGATGGCGAACTTGAAGTAAAAGCGGGTGGCCATTTTCAGCAGTTCGGAAAGCCGCGCGTCGACCCACGGCATGTTCGGATCGTAGGGGCTGTAAATGAGAAAATCGCTCAGTTTCTTGGCGTACGGCAGGCCGAATTTGTGCGCCCAATCGTAGAGGGGCGTGTCGGGAAACGGCGTGTAATAGAAATACGAGCTGTCGGCGTCGGGCGCCAGTTCCTTGAGTTCGGCCATGTAGCGCAGCGTCATCTTGGTATCGACCCAGTTCTTTTCGTCGGGGAAGCCGACCATGAACGAGTACACCGGGTTCATGCCGTACTTGATGACCCGCTCCGAGCAGGCCCGCACCGCCTCGGGACCGATCTCCTTCTCGATCAGGTCCATGATCCGCTGGCTGCCCGATTCGCCGCCGATCGCCAGTTCCCGGCAACCGCTGTCGCGGATCATCGCCATCAGGTCGTCTTCGTAGGTCAGCAACTGGTCGACGCGCACGCTGCATTTCCAGGCGATATTCAATCGGCGTTCGATCATCCCCTCGACGATCCGCCGCGCCCGCACCTTGTTGGTGAAAAAGTTCGAATCGTGAAAATCGACGCCGGCGACGCCGTAGCGCTCCTTGAGGTAGGTCAGGTCCTCGAGCACGCGCTCGGCGCTGTAGCCGAACCAGCCGCGCTCGAACATCGCCGTGATGTGGCAGAAGCGGCACTTGCCGTGGCAGCCGCGCGAGGACGTGTAGTTGATGGCGCGATCGATGCCGGCGATCATTTGCTGGCAGCGGCCGCCGTCGCGCTCGATGTACCAGTTGAGGTCCACCTTGTCCCAGCCGGCGGCGAACTCGTCGAGATTGCGGTCGAATTCGCGCGGCGCGGTCCGTTTGATCTCGCCGTCGCGCTTGTAGGCGATGCCGGGCACGTTCGCCGCGTCGCCGCCGGCCGCGAGGGTCGTCAGCAATTCCGGCAAGGTCGTTTCGGCCGTGCCGACGGTGCAGTAATCGAGCGTCGGCTCGCCCAGGTTGGCCTCGGCGGCCATGGCGGCCTGCCAACCGGCGAAAATAACGGGCATTTCCGGGTGCAGCCGCTTGGCGATCTGCGTCGCGGTGATTAGGTCTTCGAGTTGGCGGCCGATCTTGCCCATGATGACCAGGGCGAAGGCGTCGGACAGTTCCTTTTGCAGCGTCGCTTCCCAGTCGTCGGGATGCCGTTTGGCGTCGAGAATCAGCCCCGACATGCCGTGCCGGTCGCAAAGGGCCGCCAGGCGCATCGAGGCCAAAGGTACAAAAGTGAATAAAACCGGTTTTTCCTCGCGACCGTAGGCAAAGACGATTTTACAAGGGGGCATTATGAGACCTTCTTTGCTTCATTTGGTAGATACATATTCGACATTTTAATGGGAATACTTGAATCAGAATAGTGGGAAGTGAAAAACAATTTAATCTACTGAACTAAATTAAGGTTCCTTAAAAAACTGGCTGCCTTTTCAAGATCCTGTTGTTTTATTGTCCAACCATAGTCCTTTCCAACTTTTTTAATTTCATCAAAAGTAATACTTTCCCCTTTATTTAAGCATAAAAAATACGCCTTGGCAGCAATAGAAAGGTCTAGATAGTTTAAGCCGCTACTTTTTGTTTCAATATCTTTTGCAGCTGTCTGAATTCTCGTCCATTCTTCAGTGCGTTGACTAGCTAGCATCTCGGAAACACTTTGCCCCATAGTAGTTAAAGAAAAATCGTGTCTCGCCATTTCAAAACCAGAAGGATCCAAACCGGCCCCTGATATCTTTTCTTCAATATATCCTAAAGCTTTTAATGTCGAATTTGTATTTTCAATAATTGGCGAGTAAGGCCCATAGTAATGCGGTTTATAGCCGAGGTTTATTCCCAATTTATGACCAAGGAAGTAAACCCTTTTCTGTAAAACAGTTTTACCATTGATGCTATTGCCAAATGCTTTATAAACAAGAAGAAGAAAATGTGTGATTTCAATGTTCATTTTCGCTCTCCCTGGTTGCAAAGCTGTTCACAGTCTCTTTTATCGGCATTTCAAGCGCCTGAATTAAGCGTTCTCTCTTTTCGGGTGTAGAGTAATTTACCGGCGCATAAATTTAAACATGATACTCATTCATTTTTTCATTTATAGAACGAAATAGAGAAGATTCGATCTCAAAACGGCGATATTTATTGTTGGCTAAATGGATCATGATTTCTGATTCATCTTCTGTCGATTGGGATTTTACAGACTTAACTTGGAATACATTTAATATTACATATCTATTTTTAACAGCTGACCTTATATCCGTCACATCAAAAGCGATTCCTAGATTTTGACATTCCTTCTCAATATTCTGACATAATTGACTCTCCAACAACGATCGCGTTTCTTTTTTTTCTGGTCTCATTATTGTCTGGAGTATCTGTTTTTCTTTAGCATTAAAAGCATCTCCTAATACTTTGTGGTAAACCCTTTTAAAAAGGTGCCTATTTTGAATTCTTAACATAATATTATAGACTAAGGTTGACCTATTTTTTTCCTCCAAGGCGCGACTGAAAATTTCATTATCGTCCCATTTTAGATACTCACCCATATATTTATCTGTACTTTCATAATGATAAATATTGTATAACCAGTCTAAATTATCTTCTTCTATTCCAAGGACAACCGCACGAACAATCATTTCATCCGTGATCAATCTTACTCGATGGCGATAGACCTGATTAGTTAAATAATACTTTGCTAAAATATATTGTTCCAATGAGTTTACGCCATCATTATCTACCATTAAATAATGCTCGCCAGCAACATCCGGAATTGAGCACATCTCTCGCTGCAATTGATCAAGGTCGAAAATGCCATACTTTACGCCACAATAATAACTGTCTCGCAAAAGATAATCCTGTTTATCAGCATCCAATGGACCTGTAATTATCGATTTAAGAATAGGAGAGCGATCATTTTCGCTTAATATTTTTACAATATCCATTCGTTGATCTCTGGAAAGGGGACGGTCCAAGTCAGGATGAGTCTGGATAATTTGGTGTGTCAGTTTTTCATGGATTTTCTCTTTTTCTATTTTTTCGACATTTCCTTCATTACCTTCTCCATACAGTTCAAGAATTGTTTCCGAAACATGGGAAAAGGGGCCATGGCCTAAATCATGTAGTAATGCTGCTTCCTTTACCAGGCGTATTTCATCTTGCGATAAGCCCAATTTTAACGCCATTCGACCTGCAACTTCAAATACCCCTAAAGAATGTTCAAATCTTGAATGTAGTGCGCCTGGATAAACTAAATAGGCTAATGCTAGCTGTTTGATTCTTCGTAGCCGTTGGAATAATGGAGTATCAATGATTTTTGCATCATTTTCTGTTAATTTTATAAAACCGTGGATTGGATCGCGTAAACTTCGTGTCTCAGCCATTCATTTCCTCAATATATTTTACTTATACATATCAAGAATAAATCACTCGCGCAAGACGCCGACCAGGTCGGCGAGGTCCTCGCCGCCGGTCAATTCGAGGAAAATCGACTCCAGCCGGCCGCCTTCGTTCCGGTTGGTGGCGCGCAGCTCGGCCATGGTGCCCAGGGCGATGATCCGACCCTGGTTGATGATCGCGATGCGGTCGCACACCTCCTCGGCCACCTCGAGGGTGTGGGTGGACATGAACAGCGTGTGGCCGTCGGCGGCCAGTTGGCGGAAAATGCGCTTGACCAGGCGGGCGCCCTTCGGATCGAGGCCGACCATCGGCTCGTCGACGATCAGCACCTTCGGCCGGTGCAGCAGCGCCGCCGACATGATCAGCCGCTGCTTCATACCGTGCGAAAAATTCTCGATCAGTTCGTCGGCCCACTTTTCGAGCTCGAACATTCGCAGCAACTCGCCGCCGAAGCGGTCGATTTCCGCCGTGGGTACGGCGTAAAGCCCGCCGACGAAGCGCAGAAACTCCCGCGCGGTCAGCTTTTCGTACAAATACGGCCGATCCGGAATATAACCGGTGACCGCCTTGGCCGCGATCGGATCGGTCAGCGCGTCGATGCCGTCGATGAAAATCTTGCCGCCCGTCGGCTGCAACATCCCGACCAGCATTTTGATCGTTGTGGTCTTGCCGGCCCCGTTCGGCCCCAGAAAGCCGAAAACCTCCCCCGGCCGCACGTCCAGGTCCAGGCGGTCCACCGCCACCAGCTTGCCGTAATTTTTCGTCAAACCCTCGGTCCGGATCATGGCGTCTCCAGCACCTCGATCTTCAGGTTGCCCATCACGCGCAGAATATCGACCTGCTTGTCGAGCCCGCCCGAAACGATGCGCAGGTGCGTCGCGTCGGCGGGGAATTGGCCGAAGGTCGCGTCCACGCTCACCCATTCGCCGACGTAAACGCTGTTCCAGGCGTGGTAGTAAAAAGCGCCGTTCACGTAAACCAGGCCGATGTCGATCCGCGCCGGCAGGCCGAGCGACCGCGCCAACGCCGTGTACAGCGAGGCGTGCTCGTTGCAGTCGCCGCGCCGGATCTGCAGCACTTCCTTGGCGCTGGTGATGGAAATCAGCGGCTTCTTTTCCAGGTTGTCGTGAACCCAGGAAGCCAGCACCCGCGCCGTCGTGAGCGCGTCGATCGCAACCGGCACGATCTGGCGGGCCTGCGCGACGATCGCCGGATCGTCGCTTTCGATTAGCGGCTCGGGCTCCAGCAGCGCCCGCATTTCCGGATCGTCGGTATGCAGGGGCGGTTTAAACGTTCCCTTGGCCGGCGGCTCGGGCACGTGGACGGTCAGCACCCCGTCGGCAAAGGTCTGCCGGCTGTCGCCGAGCGGCAGATCGTCCAGGGAAGCGCCCGCCAACCGCACCGTCAGCCGCCGCGCCTCGCGCGGCTTGGGGATCGGCCGGTCGACGGGCACGCGGGCGATCTCGGGCAGGTCGGCCGGTTTGTCGCGCCAGTTTTCGGTCAGCGCCGCCTGCCGGGTTTCACGCAGCATGGTGATGTTGGCCATGGTCTGTTCGAGGGTGTTGCCGGCTTCGTCGACGATGGCCACGGCGGTGGTGCCCGCCATTTCCGTTTCGACGCGGTAGGCGACGATCTTCCGGCCGTCGGCGGCCGCGGGCTCCAGGCGCTGGGTGACGCGCACCCGGGCCTTGTCGTAGCGGCGGGTCATCGGATCGAAGAACGGCAGTTCCACGGTGTTGCCGACCTTGAGCCCGCCCTGCTTCGACAGCAGGGAAACGATGTCGTCGGGCATCACCGGCACCTCGGGCAGCGCCATGGTTTGCTTCTGGGTCGCGCCGGCGGCCTCGATTTCGAGTTGGATCTCGTTGCCGCGCACCTGGCCGGTCACCTTGAACTTCATTTTGTCGGACCGCATGACGAAATCGACGTACTGCAGGCGGTATTCGGCGTCGGTCAGGATTTTGCTCTCGGTGCGCATCACCTGTTCGGTGCCCTGAATGGCCAGGCGCATGTAGGTGTCGGCGTCGGTGCGGAAGCCGGTGGCGATCTCGCTGCGCCGGGTCATGGCGTAGCCGATTTTGTATCGTTCGCCGTTGGGTTGATTGATGTAGATGCCATACCACTCCTGCCGGTCTTCGTCTTCGGAAGCGGCGGCGGCGGCGACGGCCAGCCCGGGCGGCAGGGATTGCGCGGTGATCTGGCGATAGGCGAAAAGAGCCAGCAAACCCAACCAGACAAAGATGCAAATCCAGCGCAACGGCTTGTTCATGCGGTCCTCTAACCGGAAAGGTAGCGATTTGCCGCGATTGACGCAACCTAGGCCGGCGAATCCACCGGCCGTAGCAGGTAGTGCAGAATCGGCAGGGGATCCGGCGCGGATAACGGCAAACCGCCTTGCGACAGGATCAAGGCCGGCAATTCGGCGCCCGCGCCGCTCGCGCCCGTCCAGGCGAAGACCAGCCGGCCGAGACGGCGCATGTGGTGGTACGAACTGGCGCTGCCGCTTTGCAGCCGGCCTTCCACCACGACCAACAAGCGCGCCAGGCCGACGACGATCCGGTTGCGGGTCGGGAAAAAATCCTTGCGTGGCGGCGTGCCGGGCAACAGTTCGGTCAGGATGCAGCCGCGCTCGGCCACGCGGTCGAACAAATCCTGGTTGCTCGCCGGGTAAACTCGGTCGATCCCGGTCGCCGAAACCAGCACCGTCCGGCTGCCGGCCGACAGCGAACCCTCGTGCGCCGCGGCATCCACGCCCAGCGCGCCGCCGCTGACGATCGTCACCCCGATGCTGGCCAGGGCGTTGGCCAGGTCGTGCGCGAAGGACAAGGCCGCTTCGCCGGCCTCGCGCGCGCCGATGATCGCCACGCTGAAACTATCGAGTGGCCATAATGGACCGCGGCGAAACAGATAGGGCGGCGGCTCGGAGATCCGGTCGAGCAAGGCGGGATAGTCCTCGGCCCCCAGATAGACGCCCCGGCCGCCTTCGGCGAAGTACCGTTCCAACCCGCCGACCGCGCCGGCCAGCGGGGCTTTGAGGCTGTCGTGCGGCGTGACCTGGCTCCAGGCGTGCAAGGCCGCGCGCGGGCTGCCGTGCAATCGAATCAACTCCGCAAAATGATGAGCGCCCACCCCGGGGAGGCGCGACAGGCGCACCGCATCCACGAAATTGTCGCGGTACTCATTTTCCTGCATGATGGATTAACTATACTACCGCGCCCGGGAGAAATCCAGGCGTCGAAGAAACTATCAGATCAAATTTTTTATCCCGAGGGCGATCCGTTACCGGCCCGGCGATACGGCGACGCGCAGGTATTGCACCCGGCCGTTCAGCGTCGCTTCAACCGCGCCGTCGGCCGCATCGCCCTGCGTAACCGTTTCGCCGTTCTGGTCGTACAAGATCCAGGTGCCGGTCGCGCCGGGCGGCAACGGCACGGTGACCGTCGCTTCTTCGTCGAGTTTCGGAGCGGCATGCCAGATGCCGAGCGTCCAGTTGCCGCCATCGTCGGCAAACGCCAGGGCATAGTTGTCGTCGCCCCAGGCCAAGGCCGCGCCCAGGTCGCCGGCGTAGCGTGAGCCGCCGAGCATCAGATGAACCCCCATCAGCGCTTCGAACGAGGGTTTGACCTGCGGTTCGCCCAATTCGGGGTTGGTATACAGGCCGAACCAATCCTCGGTGGGAAGATCGATGTCCGCGGCATCGTTTTCATTGAAGAAGGTATACCAGTAATAGCTTGCGGCGCCGGCCGACCGGGCCAGCATCACGCCGCGCGCCAGGTAGGCGGCCTGCCGGTCCTCGCCGATGAAAAAGTCCGGCCAGCCGACCTCGGTCAGATGAATCGGCAAATCGCCGCAGCCGATGTCCTCCAGCAGGCCGCGGGCCTCGGCGATGCTGTCGCGCAGATTCGGATAATGGTAGATGGTGAGATCGACCGTCAGTTCGGGGCCCGGTTGTTGCAGGAACGTATAAGGATGGATCGCCAGGGCGTCCATGTAATCGCAGATGTCCGGATGCGCCTCGGCCACCCGGGCGATGAAGTTCCAGATGCCGCGCGGATCGAGCAGATTCGGATCGAAACCCGAGAGGCCAGTGAAGATGACGGTCGCCGATTCGTCGTTGGCGTGAATCGCCGTGTAGGAGGCTTTCAACAAATCGCCGTAGTGCTCGGGGCTGGGCGGATCCCAGAACATCGAGGTATTGGCCTCGTTCCAGATTTCCCAACGCTCGATTTGATCCGCGTAACGGGCCGCCGTGGTCGCGGCGAAATCGGCCCAGACCGCCGGATCGATCTCGTTCGGGCTGCCGCCGGGCGCCGCCCAGCCGACGGAATGAGTCAGGAACGCCGTCGGTTCGATGCCGGCCTCGGTCAGCAGACCGACCATGACGTCGTAGCCGGCGAAATCCCAGACGTTGTCGCTCGGTTCGATATGGTTCCAGTAGAAGCCGCGCCGCGAGTAGCTCACCCCGGCCTCGACGTCCCGCGCGATTTCGAAGTTGCGCGCGTAATCGTCCTCCACGTCGTAACTCATGTGGCTGGCGATCGCCAGCATTTCGTCGATCGCGATGCCTGACGGTGCCATGCCTTCGTATGGATTGGGTGTGGTGTCGTCGTCGTTGTCGTCGTCATTGTCATTGTCGTTGTCGTCGTCGTTGTCGTCATCGTTGTCGTCATCGTTATCGTCATCGTCGTCATCGACGGGAGAAGCGTCGTCGTCGGTTTCGCCGGCGCCGGAATCATCGTCGTCGTCGTCGCCGGCGCAGCCGGCGAGAAAAAGCATGGTCAACAGCCAGATCGATCCGAAAACCAAACGGGAAAAAGGTCTTTTCATTTGTTCGCTCGCAGTTGGCGGTGAAAGTGATCCGAGGTTTAAAGACCCGGTGAAACAAACGTCTTGCTGATTCTATGAAAAATTCGCCGTCTGGCAACCGAAGGTGAGGCGCGTTATTCGTCGAGGTTTTTGAAGGTCGAAACTTCCAGCACCGCGTTCAACAGGGTCGGGTCGTCGAAGCGGGCCTCGATGTGCAGTTTGCGGACCCGCAAAACCTTGCTCGAATACTCGATGTCGTAAAGCAGGTTGGCCAGTTCGTCGAGCTTGATCTTCTGCAGGCGCATCTCGACCGATTCTTCCTTGTAGAACTCGCTCTTCGGCTTGGCCTTGGAGACCATCGATTCGATGCCCTGCTTGATGTTGATTTTTTCGGCGATGGTCGATAGTTCGGAAAGCAGCGACAGGTTTTTGTTGCGGTTGATGCCGCCCTCGATCGCGTTGACGTCTTTTTTCACTTTTTCAAAATCTTGATAGAGGCGCATCATTTCGCGCAGGTCACGCTGCTTGGCGGCGATTTTGGAATCCAGCCCCCCGATGCCGAGTTTCGGCAGGACGATCGTCCACAACAGCAGCAGGACGGCTACGCCGGCGCCGGAAATCATCAGAATGCGTTTTTGCCGATCGTCGAGATTCAGGTTCATGACGGCTTCGCTTCACCCGCCGGGGCCGCCGGGGGCTTGGGGGTTCCCTGCGGCGCCGGGGCGCCGCCGGTGGTTTTGGGTTTTTTCTCCTGCAAGGTGATCAGGAACCGGAATTTCACTTTTTCCGAAACGGTCGTGCTCGATTCCTTTTTCACCTGTTTGAAGGCCGGCAACTTTTTCAACGCTTCTTCCAGCGCGTCCACGTCGGGGAACGAACCCACTTCGCCCTCGAGCTTGAGGCTTTCGGTGGTCAGGTCGAATTTCTTGATGTCCACCACGATGTTCGGCGGAATCAATTCGCTCAGCCCCTTCAGAATTTCGATCGCCCGCAGGTTGTCGTCGCCGAAAAAGCCGACCGCGTGGTACTTGGCCATCGTCTTGCCGATCTGGCTGCGGAACTGATCGAGCGGCTGCAACGGCGGCGCGCCGCCGGGAAACGCCTTCATGTAAAGCTGGACGATTTGATCCTGCACCTGTTGGAGCTGGCGCCGCTTCTGCATGTGGCCGGCGATGATGTTGTAGGCGAGCAGCAAGACGATGATGCCGCCGATGATCGCGATGGAGCGCAGCGACGATTTGATGGCCAACTGCTGGCGGCGGTAAATGAACGGCCCGTGGCGCAGGTTGAGCGCCACTTTCCGCAAGGGATCGTAACCGCGTGAGGCCAGGGCGAGCGCCCGGCCGAAGCGGGCTTGTTGCAGCCGATCGGGCGGACCGGCGAAGGCCGGCGTTTCGGCCGGAAACGGCGCCAACCAATCGACCTCGACGGCGAGTTCCTCGGCCAGCGCCGCGGCCAGACCGTCGAGAAAACCGCCGCGCCCCGTCAGATACAGGCGCGTCACGACGATTCCCTTTTCGGAGCGAATGCCCTGCAGGGTCTGCCGCAGGCGGATGAAAAACGGAACGGCGGCGCCGCGCAAGGCCTGGCCCAGGACATCGTTGGCGTTCAGGCTGGCTTTTTCGCGCTTGACCGCTTCGGCGCGCACCGGATCGAGGCGTAAGGTTTCGGCGACCGCCCGGTCGAACACCTCGCCGCCCACCGGGATCGAGCGCAGGTCGGCGAGTTGTCCCTCGTTCATGATGACCACGTCGGCGTGATTCGACCCCAGATCGAGCACCGCATAGGCGCCCATTTCCTGCGGCAACGCCTGGCGCGCCGCGGCAAACAGCCCGTAAGGCGACAGGTCGAGGAGCCGCGGATCGACGCCGGCCTGGGAGACATGCCGCAAAAACATTGCGACTTCCGGCTTGGGAGTCAGCGCCACGAGGACGCGAAAACCGCCGTCCGGATCCTTGCCGAGCACTTCGAACGACAAATGCATTTCATCCAGGTCGAAGGGCACCTGGTTTTCCAGTTCGAAAGGTAGAATCTGCTCGATCCGGCGGCGATTCTCGAAGGGCAGGGTCAAAATACGCGTCGTCGCCCGCGTTCCGGGCAGCGAACAAGTGACTTCGTTGAATTCCAGTTGGTGTTTTTTCAGCAGATCGGCCAGGGCAAATACCCAGGGTGGCGGCGTTTCCTCCCCGGCCGGCGCGACGGGCTCGTTTTCCGGCGCCGTTTCGGCCGGCGGTTCCGTTGCCTTCTCGGTCGCGGGTGCTGGTTCGGGCGCGGCGGGCGGCAGGCGATGGGCCACTTCCTCGGCGGACGGCACGGGCTCCAGGTAGGCGCCGAGCACGGCGTAGGTGCGCCACGAAGCCTCTACCAATACGGCCTTGATTTCCGTTTGGCCGATATCGATGCCCAATACACGATGCGCCATCTCGGTATTTATCCTTGTATCGCGACCGGTAGTTCGACCCGTCGCGGTCCGACTCGGTTCAACAGCCGTCGAAAACACGGAAATTTTCGCTTCTGTCTACCAGAACGGCCGGTCGCCTGCAAGCGCCGCGTTCCGCCGCGCCGCCGATTATTCGCGGCTCGCGGTCAAAAAAATGGTTATTACCATGAAAAGATGCCGGTTTTCGCCAGGGCAGGACCGCGGGAAAAATACGAGTGGCTTTTCTCGGCCATTTGTGGCAAAAGTAGCAGGGTCGACGGTATTCGGCATTGCCAAACGATTGCTTTTTCACCAATATGAACGGTGAAAAAAGAAATCCGGGCGAATAATCGACTCTGCCGTCGAGTCTGACCTGCCATTGTGGCGTGGATGTGGGACAAGGAGTTGGGGCTTGCGTAAGATCAGTTTGAAAGAAGCCGAACCGGGAATGGTTCTGGCGCAGGCGGTAGTCAACGAAAAAGGCATGAACCTGGCCGGGCCCGGTTCGGAAGTCAACGAACGGCTCTTGTTGCGATTCGAAAACATGGGGATCACCTTCCTGTGGGTTGAAACAGACGACAGCGTGGACAAGCAACAAGCGGCCAAGATGAAAGAAACCATCGAAAAGCGATTTGCGGTTGCAGGACCGTCGGAGCTTTGGGCCGACCTGAAAACCATCTTGCAACAACGTGTGGATCAGCGAGTCAAATAAAAATGATGATCGACGAAAAAGTATTTCGCGCCAAAGTCAATGCGCTGCAAAATCTGCCGGCGTTTCCCGGGATTCTCGATAAGTTCAACGAACTGGTGAAGGATCCGAAAATCTCGATGAACCAGATCGGTGATCTGATCAGCAAGGACCAATTGCTTTCGGTGAAAATCCTCAAGCTGGTCAACAGCGCCTTCTACGGTTTTCCGGGCCGGATTTCAACGATTACCCACGCGCTGGTGTTGCTGGGTTACGACGTCGTCAAAGGCTTGATCCTTTCCGCCAGCGTTTTCGACATCATGTTCGACAAGTGGCAGCCCCTGTGGCGCCACTCGCTCGGCGTCTCCAAGGCCTGCGGCCTCATCTGCAACCGGCTGAAAATCGAAAACGCCGAGGAAATCTCCATGGCCGGCCTGTTGCACGATATCGGCAAGGTCGTCTTCCTGCTGATGGAACCGGACATCTACGGCCAGGTGAAGCACGCCGCCGAAAAACGCAACCGGCCCATCGTGATGGCCGAGCAGACCATGCTCGGGTTCAACCACGCCGACGTCGCCTCGTGGCTCTGCGAAAAATGGCATTTGCCGCAACGACTCAGCACTCCGATGGCGTTTCACCACAACCCTGATCAGGCGCCGAACGCGCCCGTGCCGACGGCGGTGCTGTTCCTGGCCGACAACCTGGTCAAGGCGCTCGGTTACGGCACCGAACCCCTCGCCTTGGTCGAGCCGATGCCCGAGGCCGTCACGAAAAATCTGGCCGTCACGCATCAATTTCTCGCGGAAGTGACCGACGTTTTGGAAGCGGAGCTGGTCGCGCTGGGCGTTTGACCGAAAAGGATCCGTGGTGTCGACAAGAATGCGCAAACGAATCATGGTGCTGGACACCGACGAGGAGCGCGGGCAGCAGATCGTCAACATGATCAACGCCGAGGACCACCTCGGCTACCTGATGCTCGACACCAATCGCGCCCTCTCGCAAATCTACAACGACACCCCCGATCTGATCATCATGGCGATCGAAAGCGAGCGCTGGAAACCCTTCCTGCGCATGTTGAAGAACGACACCGTCTTCGCGCACATCCACGTCCTCGGGCTTTGCGATCCCTCCCAAATCGGGCCGGAAACCTCGTTCGAGTCCCTGCCGCTCGACGATTTCACCTTTCTGCCGGTGGACCTGAGCGAACTGCAACTGCGCCTCCACCTGGCGATCGACAAGGCCGGCCGCTACCTCGACGCCAACCCGCTGTCGCGACTGCCGGGCAATTTTTCCATCGTCCAGGCGGTGCAGCGGCACATCGAGGACAACAAACCGTTCGCCTTCGCGCACCTGGACATCGACAGCTTTAAGCCCTTCAACGACCGCTACGGTTTCACGCGGGGCGACGAGGTCATCCGCATGTCGGCGCGCGTGCTGGTCAACACGGTGCGCATCTTCCCCGAGGCGCAAAGTTTCGTCGGCCACATCGGTGGCGACGACTTCGTGCTGATCGTCAACCCGACCCACCTCGACGCGGTCTGCCAGCAAATCATCACCAATTTCGACATGCTGGCCTCGATGTTCTACGACGACGAGGACCGGGCGCGCGGCTACATCGAATCGGTGGACCGCCAGGGCACGCCGCGCCGCTTCCCGCTCATCAGCATCAGCATCGCCGCCGTCCTGTCGACCAACCATAACTTCACCCACTACGGCCAGTACTCCACGGCCGCCAACGAAGTCAAAAAGAAGGTCAAGCAGATGGAAGGGTCCAATTACCTCGTCGACCGCCGCTGCACCAAGGAAGAAGACGAGGACAAGGGCGTCGTGCACTAGGCTTCACTCGCTACCATTTCCTCACCGGACCCGTCATATCGTATCGGGAATCATTTCAGGGGAATGATCCACCGACGACACAGATTGCACAGATAGAATCCAGTAAATTCCGGTTCTCTTCTTCTTCTTGTCTTTCAATCCGCCTGGGTGCCACGGTCTTGAACCCGGATTCGCGAAGAGCACGGCCATCGATCCTGAAGGATCGAAGACCGTGGCACCCCAACGCCGTTTGATAAAGAAAGAACAGGATTGGAACCACGAATAAACGCGAATGAACGCGAATAAGAAGAATAAATTAGTTCATCCGGAAAAAGGATGGAGAGAAACCAAAAAATCCCGATTTCCTTCTTCTTGTCTTTCAATCTGCGTAATCTGCGGATGAGTCTCTTGGTTTAGAAATAGTACTTCAGGTAGCTGTAGTACGACTCGGGCACGGTCAGCTCCTCGCCGCCGAAGGGATTTATTTGGCCGCCGTATTCGCTCGGAACGCGGCCGAAGGTCAATTGCGCGCCGAACAGCCAATCGAGGTCGCGCAGAACCGACCAGGTGACGACCGGCCCTTCGTACCCGCTGCCGTCGGTCAGGTTGACGATGGCGGTATTGCCCACGGTCACCAGGGCGTGCGGCTGCACGGTGAAAATCACCCCGAGGTAATGCCGGCCGACGTTGTACAGTTCGCCGCGCGCGGCGGCGCGTTGAAAGGCCGGCTCTGTCGCCAAATCGGCGTATTCGTCGGGATCGTCGCGCCCGAATCCGTTGTAAAAGTATTCGCCCGCGAGATACGGATTCCAGGCCACACCCCAAGCGTAATCGGCATTGGCGATCGCCTGGTAATAGACCTTGCCGGGAACGCCTGCCACCGTCGTGCGGGTGATCGCGCCGCGCCAGCCGGCATCGAAAAGCTGGCCATCGACCTCGAAGCCCGCCTTGGCGCGGTCGTACAGCCAGCCGCCCGAAAACGCCCACTCGGCTGCGAGCAGCCGCCAGGCGACCCGCCCGGCCGCCGCGCTGTGTTCGCCGTCGACGCGATCGTCGCCTTGCCGCACCGGCGCCGCGAAAGCCTCGACCGTCACGGCGTCGGTCACCGCGACGCGCGCGTGCGCCAGGTCGACCCCGATTTTTTCTTCCTTGTCGATTTCGGTCGGCGAGAACGAGGCCAGGTAGTCGGTCGGATTCCAAATCCGGCCGGGGCCCCAGGTCAGCGCGGCGCGGCCCAGGGTGAAATCCCACGGCCCGGCGTGCAATTTCAGGTAAAGCCGATCGAGGCGATGGCTCAGCCGGTAGTCGTCGGTTTCGTCGATCGAGTGTTCGAGCCCCAGCAGTTCGGGCGTCGTCACCACCGGAAACAATTGCGCGAGTATTTGTTCGCCGAACGGATTGCCGCCGTATTTTTCCTCGCCCCGGCGGCGCAACCGCTGATCGTCGCCGACCAGGCCGAAGAGTTCGTAATTCACGCCCAGTTCCAGCGTCTCGCCCAAAAAGAGCGACGACCGCGCGCGAAAACGCGAGGCGTCGTTCCAGAAAGTCTCGCGTTCGGTCAGGCCGGCGGCCTCGTAGGCGCCGGCGCCCTGGGTCATGGCGGCGAACGATTTGAAATAGCCGCCCAGCCGCCAGGTCAGCGGTCCCGCCGGCAGGTCGGAAAAGGCCGTCGCCGCCACGGGCCAGAGCACCGCCAGCAGAAACAGGCCCAGTCCGCGTTTAATCATTTTGCCGCTTGTCCTCGACGATCCGGCCGTCGTGCAGAATCAACAGGCGCCGGCTGCGTTCGAGTACCTGGCGATCGTGGCTGGAAAACACGAAGGTCATGCCCTCGTCTCGGTTGAGGCGCCACATCAGGTCGATCAGTTCGTCGGCCGTTTTGCTGTCGAGGTTGGCGGTCGGTTCGTCGGCCAGGATCAACTCGGGCCGGCTGACGATCGCCCGCGCGACCGCGACGCGCTGCTGCTGGCCGCCGGACAATTCGTTGGGGCGCCGGTCCGCCAGTTCGCCCAAGCCCACCTTGGCCAGAATTTCCAACGCGCGGCGGCGGCGTTCCCGCCTGGCGACGCCTTGCACCATCAGGATGAACTCGACGTTCTCCACCGCCGACAACACCGGAATCAGATTGTAGGATTGGAAGATGAACCCGATGTGCCGCCGGCGCAGTTCCGACAGCGCCCCGGCGTTCAGCCCCGCCAAATCCTTCCCGATGACCGTCACCCGGCCGGAGGTTGGCACGTCGAGCGCGCCGACGACGTTGAGCAGCGTGGTCTTGCCCGAGCCCGACGGCCCGGCGATGGCGGCGAAATCGCCGGCCTCGATGAGCAGATCCACGCCGCGCAGGGCGGGCACCTGGACCTTGCCGACCAGGTAGGTTTTGGTCAGTTCCCGGCATTCGACAATCGCCATCGTCACACCTCGCTAAACTTGCCGCAGCGCCTGGGTCGGCCGCAAACGGCTGGCTTTCCAGGCCGGGTAAAGCGCCACCAGCACCGCGACCGACAACGTGGCCAGGCTGGCGATGAACAGATCGCTCGCGGTGAGCGACGGATTGAGCACCCCGCGCATGCCCATGTAACTCATGCCTTCGACGAAGGACGTCAGGTCGATGCCGTGCTGTTCGTAATAGCCGACCACCAACAGGCCGATGCCGTTGCCCAGCCCGCAGCCGAGCAGCGCCAGGAACAGCGCCTCGAGCACGATCACGCCCACGACGGTCCGGCGCCGGACGCCGAGCGCCAGCATCATGCCGATTTCGCGGGTGCGCTCGAACACCGACATGAGCATGGTGTTGGCCACCCCGAAAGCCATCGCCGTGAAAAAGAAGAGGTTGAAAATCCACATCAGCGAGCGGGACATCTCGATCAGGGCGACGACCAGCGGCTGCTGATCCATCCAGGTGGTCACCACGTACCCGGCCGCCGGCGTCACCGCTTGCGCGGCGGTTTTCACCTTCACGCTGCCGTCGGGGTCCACGGCGGCGAGCACGTATTCGGTGACCCGCCCCTCGAGGTTGAAATAGCGCTGCGCGTCGGCCAGCGTGACGTAGCACGTGGCGCGGTCGAAATCCGCCAGGCCGGTGTCGAAAATGCCGGCCACGCGAAACACCGCGTCGACCACCTCGCCCGACGGCGCGGTGCCGCGCACCACCAGCCGCCGGCCGAGCTTGGTCTTGAAGCGGCGGGCCAGTTCGGCGCCGATGACGATCTTGCCCGACTCGCCCGCGCGCAGCCATTGGCCCTCGCGGACGGAGCGCGGAATCATCGACACGTCCTTTTCGCCGTCCGGCTCGGTGCCGATCAGCATCGCCATTTCGGATTTCTCGGCGTTGGCGACCAGCACGTAGGATTTCAGGCGGGCGGCGACGGCGGCAACGCCCGGCAGCCGCCACAATTCGCGTTCCAGCCGATCGTCCTGCGGCAGGTTCGTCTTCACCTGCGGATTCTGATAGTAGCCCGGCGCCTGGATCTGCACGTAGCCGGTGGTGATCGAAACCGCGTTGTCGACCGTCTGCGTCCACCAGGCGTTGACGAACGAAATGTAGAACAGCACGCCCAGCAGGCCGACGACGATCGCGGCCACGAGGATGAGCGTCCGCCGTTTGTTCCGCCACAGATTGCGCCAGGCCGTCCGCCAGAGCATCGTCGCCTTTCTACAAGTGCCGCAGCGCTTCCAGCGGCCGGAAGCGCGTGATTTTCCACGCCGGATAACCGGCGACCGCGGTGGTCACCAGCCAGACCTGCAACAAGACGAATCCCACGATCCCGGCCGTCAGCACCGGGTACATCGAACTGGACAGGCCGTACTGCGCCATGTACTCCTCGGCGCCCTTGATCGGGATGCCGGCCCGGGCGAAGTAGAGCGTCAGCGCCCCGCCGATCAGCAGGCCGATCAGAAACCCCGCCGCCGTCAGCAACTGGCTTTCGAGCAGCAGCAGCAGGCCGCAGGCGCGCGGCTTCACCCCGATGGCCATCATCACGCCGAATTCGCGGAAGCGTTCGAAGGCGCTCATCAAAAAGGTGTTGAGAATGCCGAACGCCACGACCAAAAGCAGCAGAAACACCATGACCTTGCCGGATACGCTGTCGAGTTGGATGCCCTGATCCAGCCCCGGCGCCACCTGTTTCCAATCCAGCACCCGCAGGTCCGGCGAAAGCGCGGCGATTCGCGGTGCGAGGGCCGCTTTGAGCGGCTCCACCCGCCGGTGGCTGTCGAGCAGCACCGCCACGACGCTGACCCGCCCCTCCATCGCCATCATGCTTTGCAGCGGCGCCAGATTCATGATCACCGCCATGCGGTCCAGTTCCGGCAGGCCGGTGCGGATGACGCCGCGCACCCGCACCTTCGCGGCGGCGATGGAGCCGTCGATCGCCTGACCGAGCAGGACCAGCTCGTCGCCGAGGCCGGCCGCCAGGTTCGTCGCCAGCTTTTCGCCGATCAGCACGCCGTCGCGGTCGGCGTCCGTGATGAACTCGCCCTGCCGCACCAGCCGGGGCCAGGTCGAGACCTGCCGTTCGCGCGCGGCGTCGGTGCCGATGACAACCGCCACGAAGGACGAATCGCCCTTGGCCACCAGCATGCCCGTGGTGATCCGGGCCACCGCGCCGACCACGCCCGGCTGGGCGTCGAGCGCCGCGTAAACGCGCTCGGGGGCGTCAACGGTCAGGTTGATGTCCTCGTTCTCGAGGTAGCCGGCGGCCTGCACCTGCAGGTGCCCGGTCTGCATGCGGACGGAGCTGTCGATCATCTGGTCGTAGGAACCGGCCTGCATGCCGGTCATGAAGATCATCGTCATCGTGGCGAAGGCGATCGCACACAGATTGATGGCGGTGCGCCGCCGGTTGCGGCCCAGGTTGCGCCAGGCCATGGCCAGCAGCAGGCGCACGTCAGCGCACCCCGCGGGTCAGGTTGCGCTGGGTGAAGGTGTCGGGCGGAATTTTCAGGTCGAACTGCATCTTGGCAAACCACATTTCGGTCTTATTGCCGGGCTTCTTGGCGTTGGTCATGACCATGTGGCTGCCGATTTTCCGCCCGCCGACAGCGACGATCTGGTCGACGGTCATTTCGCGGGCCACCCGGTTGTCCTCGTCGAAATACTGCGCCCGGCGCACCACGTAGGTGCCCTTCGCCACCCAGCTCACGATGCGGTCGTGCACCACCGGAGCGTCGGGTTTGGCGGTCGATTCGATCTTCCAGCAAAGGTCGCCGCCGACGTTTTCCTCGCCGGCGATGCGATGGGTGTAATCGACGATCATCGTATCCGAGCGCGCCAGGTCGTTGTTGCTGAAATCCGAGCCCATCCAGCTTTGCGACATCATCGAGGGCGGAATCTTCACCGTGCGCTCGACGTTGGGCAGGTAGTTCCACATCTCGCGGCCCAGTTTCAGAAAGGTGACGCCGGCGTCCTTCGCCGGGGCCAACACCTGGATGAACGCCTTGTCGCGCCCTTGCGTCCAGGCCTTCATCCGCACCTCGCGCTCGAAGTGCGGCGTAACGATCTTCATCGTCAATTCGGAAAAACTGGTGTCGCCGCGCATCAGGTCGTCGCTTTTGGCGATGATTTCCTCGACGGTCGGCTCGGCGGCGACCGCCGCGGCCGTGGCCAGCAGCAGCAACGACCCGAGAATCGCCAGGCCGATGGATAAGCGCATTGGATCACCCCGTCGCTTTATTTTGAGCGTTGATTCCAGGTTGTCGCGCGCGAGCCGGTTTGTCAAACACGCCGCATTATTTGCCCGCTTCGTCCAGCCGCGCGCCGTACATCTTTTGGTAGTAGTCGCGGTAGGCGCCGCTTTTGATCTCCTGCCACCAGGATTCGTGGTCGCGGTACCAGCGGATGGTTTCGGCGAGGCCGTCGCGGAATTCGATCGTGGGCCGCCAACCCAGCTCGCGGCCGATTTTCGCCGGGTCGATCGCGTAGCGGCGGTCGTGTCCCGGACGGTCGGTAACGTGGGTGATCAGCGATTCGGGCTTGCCCAGCAGTTCCAGCACCAGCTGGGTGATGGTCACGTTGGCCAGCTCGTGGTTGCCGCCGATGTTGTAAACCTCGCCGGGCCGGCCGTTGGTCGCCACTACCCACACGGCGCGCACGTGGTCCTCGACGTGGATCCAGTCGCGCACGTTCAAGCCGTCGCCGTAGAGCGGCAGCGGCTTGTCGGCCATGGCGTTGGTCACGAAGAGCGGAATCAGCTTTTCGGGAAACTGGTAGGGGCCGTAGTTGTTCGAGCAGCGGGTGACGAGCACCGGCATCCCGTAGGTGCGGTGGTAGGCCAGGGCCAGCAGGTCGGCCGCCGTCTTGCTCGCCGAATAAGGGCTGGACGGCTTGAGCGGGCTGGTTTCGGTGAAGCGGCCGGTCGGGCCCAGGTCGCCGTAGACCTCGTCGGTGCTGACCTGTACGAACCGCTCGACCCCCTGCCGGCGCGCGGCGTCCAGCAGCACCTGCGTCCCGACGACGTTGGTCTGGACGAACACGGCCGGGCCCGTGATGGAACGGTCGACGTGGCTTTCGGCCGCCATGTGCACCACGACCTGGCAGCCCGCCATGGCCCGGTCGACGTCGGCGGCCCGGGTGATGTCGCCCTTGATGAAACGGTAGCGCGACCGGCCCTCCAGGTCGGCCAGGTTGGCCAGGTTGCCGGCGTAGGTCAGCGCGTCGAGGTTGACGATTTCCCAATCGGGCTGATTGGCCAACGCCCAGCGGACGAAATTCGTGCCGATAAACCCGCAGCCACCGGTGATCAACAACCGTTTCATGGTTCTCCCATCCGCCGACCGAACTGTTATTTATGCGAAATACCGCCCGAACGGGCGGCGTGTCAAACCAGCCGGACCGTCACGCCGACGCGTCGCCGATCTGGCGCCGGACTTTCTCGAGCATTTCGGACAGGTCGAACGGTTTTTTGAGAAAATCGACCGCGCCTTTTTCGAGGGCGCGGCGTTTCTCGCCGGCGAATTGGATCGTCGTGTAGGCGGTCATGAAAATAATGGGGATCCGGGCGGTTCGTTCGTCCAGGTGCAGGGTCGAAAGCACGTCCCAGCCGTCCATGCGCGGCAGCATGATATCGCACAGAATCAGGTCGGGAACGATCCGGCGAGCCTGTTCGATGCCGGTTTCGCCGTCGGTCGCAACCGACACCTCATAGCCGGCAAAACTCAGCTTGGTCTTGATGATATCGGTGTTTTCCTCGACATCATCGATCACCAGGATCTTCTTCACGCCCATCCACCTGCCCTCCCCTCGACGCTGTCAATGGTATTTCACGCTCTCTCGCCGCACGGCTCTCAGGTGTTCGATCAGTTCGTCGCGGCTGAACGGCTTGGTCAGGTAACCGTCCACGCCGAATTGGTCGCCCTGCGCGCGGTCCTCGATCACCGAAAGAATGATGACCGGGATGCCGCGCGTTTCGGGGTTGTTTTTCAGCTCTTGCAGAATCGACCAGCCGTCGCGCTCCGGCAGCCGAATGTCCAGCGTCACCGCGTACGGGTGGATCTGCTTCGCCAGGGCGACGCCGGCGTCGCCGTCGGTGCAGCGGATGACGCGGAAGCCGGCCGGTTCGAGCGTCTCGGTCAGCAGGTCGAGCATCGTTTCGTCGTCGTCGATCGAGACGATCGTCTTGGCGCCGATGGCCGTGGTCCGCGCTTCCGGGTCGCGGCTCAACGAAAGCTTGGCGGGAATGACGACGCGAAAGAGGCTGCCCTTCGCCAATTCGCTTTCCACCTCGATGTCGCCGCCCAGCAGATCGACCAGTTGTTTGGTCAGCGCCAGGCCGATGCCCGCGCCGCCCGCCGGCCGCGTCGAGGAGCTGTCGACCTGGCGAAAGCTTTCGAAAATCGTCGCCAGCTTGTCGGGAGCGATGCCGATGCCGGTGTCGCGCACCTCGATCGTCACCCGCCGGCCGTCGTCGCGGCCCGCCACACGCAGCGAGACCTCGCCGGCGTTGGTGAATTTGAGCGAATTCGAAAGCAGGTTGTACAGCACGTGCTGAACCTTGCCGCGGTCGCTCGACAGCGTGGCCGGCAAATCGGCCGCGCATTCGCATTTCAACTCGAGCCGCTTGGTCAGAAACAGCGGCCGCAGGGTCTGGACGATGCTTTCGACCAATTCGCCAGGACTGAATTGCTCGATGGTCAGGGTCATCCGGCCGGTCTCGACCTTGGCCAGGTCGATGATGTCGCTGATCAGCCGCTGCAGCATTTGCGCGTTGTGGCGGATCCGACCGACGGCTTCGTGCTGGCGGCCGTCCAGCGGCCCGTAAATGCGGTCGTAAAGCAATTCCGCGTACCCCAGCACCGCTTGCAATGGCGTCAGCAGTTCGTGGCTCAGGTTGGCCAGGAAATCGCCCTTGAGGCGGACCGTCTCCTCCATTTTGTCGGCGGCGGCGCGGAGTTGCAGGTTGGCCATTTCCAGCTCGGCGGTCCGCAACAGCACGCGCCCTTCCAGATCGGCATTGGTCGTTTCCAGCCGCCGGTGCGCGTCCTCGAGTTGGTCGGCCATGCGGTTGAACGATTCGACCAGCGCGCCGAACTCGTCCTGCCGGTCCGTTTCCAGCCGCATGCTGAAATCGCCGCGCGCCAGGTGGCGGGTCGCGGCGGAGAGCAGGCGCACCGGTTTGGAAAACGATTGCGACAGGAACACCGCGGTGAACAGCACCAGAATCGCGGAAATCAAAAAGACGAACGCCAACATCAGGTAGGCGTCATGGGTGACCTGGGCAACCCGCTGGGAGATGTGCACCGCCATTTCCGGCGAGACGTTCGCGCCGGCCTGGCCGATCAATTGCTGCGTCATCTGTTCGTAATTCGAGGTGAGCAACGCCATGACGATCACGAGCGGAATCAGGGCCAGGCCGCTGAAAGCGATGAAAATCTTGGCGAAAATGCTCAGTCGGGAAATCACGCTTTTCTCCCGTGCGCCACGATGCGAATCGAAGTCTCCTGCGGCAGGGCCACCAGGAGCGTCAGCAAGGCGCTGATCGGATAAACCAGCCGGATGAGCAACAACTGCCAGCCGCTCCAGGTGCCGCGGACATCGACGATGCCGGCCAGCGCGTAAAGCAGCATGGCAACGATCGCCACCAGGGCCGCGCGATCGAATTTATCCGGCTGATGCCACCGCCGCCAGATCATTAAAAGTATCCCATATCCGAACAAAAGAAGCGATAGAACATAACCCGGCAGGAAGGCGAAAAACGCGTTGCGCGGCAGCTCGTGCTCCGTTCCCCAGGTCGTCGCCACGGTTTCCACGATTCCTTCGGTGAACAGCAACAACAAAAACGCGGCCAGCGAAACAAAGGAAAAACCGGCCAGAACCCAGGTGCGGCGCCGATTCTGCCAAATGACCTCGGTGACGAAAATGATCCCGGCGAGCAACTGGCAGGCGAGGCAAATTTCATCGGCGAAGAACATCAGGCGATCGAGGCCCAGCAGAAAAACCTGTTTGGTCAGCAGATACAGAAAATAAAAGAAGTTGCGTAACCCGGCGAAAAACCAGAGCATTGCCGCGAAATTCCAGCAGCCGGCCAGACTTTGCCACGCCAGATTTCGCTGTGGTTGCCGGAACAGGGTTCGGGCGACCATCCAGCCCGCCACCGAAACCATCCAGCAAAGAAATACGTTATAGAGGACCGCGTTAATCATGCCTTCTTAACATCGGTCGAAATCGCCAATATCTGAAGTACCTCCTCAATTAAACGTTTCTTTTCGTAGGGTTTGGCAAATCGGCTGGATACGTGATAAAGGGCGGTCAATTCTTCCTGAATATTTTCGGATACCAGAATCACCGGCAATTTTTCCGTCGCCGGATTGGCCCGCAGATCGTGCAGAACTTTCCAGCCGTCCAAATGCGGCAATAGCGGGTCGAGCAGCAACAGGTCGGCCTGGTTGTCGGTGATTTCCTTGAGTACCTCGCGCCCGTCGCTGCAGGCGATAGCGTGCAACCCCTCGGATTCCAACGACAATTGTAAAAAGCGCGCTTCCTCCGGATTGGAATCGGCGACCACGACCGTTTTCTTGTTCCGTTGCGCGTCCAGGCTTTCCGGCTCCGCTTCCGGCTCTTCGACCACGCCGGCCGGCTTCACGGGAAGGGTCACGGTGAAAACCGACCCGATTTTCGGCTGGCTGCCCACCTCGATCGTGCCGCGGAGCAGGTCGACCAGCTTTTTCACGACCCGCAGACCCAGGCCCGGGTAGCCGGCGGTGGTATTGGTTCGGCCGATCTGGCCGAATTCCTGGAAGAGCATCGGCAATTCCATCGGGTCGATGCCCGGACCGGTATCCTCGATGGAGAAAGCGATGACCGAGGGATTGGGCGACGACACCCGCACGACGACGTGGCCGCGCGAGGTGAATTTCACCGCGTTGGTCAGCAGGTTGATCAAGATGTTCTTGAGCTTGGTCTTGTCGCAGATGAAGCGGGCCGGCGTTTCCGGATCGAGTTGCGTGTGCAGCTTGAGGCCTTTGCTTTCGGCGAGCTGGCGGATGGTCTCCAGGGTTTCGGTCACGGCGTCGCGAACCGTCACGGGTTCGTAGAAAACCTTCAACTTGCCCGCCTGCAATTTCGACAGGTCGAGCAGGTCGTCGATGATGTGCAGCAACACGCGGGTGTTCGAGGAAATCCGTTCGGCCGCGTTTTTCTGCCGCTCGTTGAGCGCCCCGTAGATTTCCGACGACAGCAGATCGGCGAAGCCGGCGACCGACGAACTGATGGTCCGCAGTTCGTGCGACAGATCGGCGATGAATTCGCTCTTCAGCCGGCTTTGCCGTTCGAGCTTGGCGGCCAGTTCGCCCAATTCCTGGTTGGCCTTTTCCAGCTCGGCGGTCCGCAAGTCGACCTTTTCCTGCAACGGCACGTGCAGCTCTTGCATCTGCGCGTACATGCTTTCCATTTCCCGCAGGTCTTTTTCCAGCGCGGCCACCGTGTCGGCCAGCATGTCCTTGCGGGTAAACACCGGCTGCTGCCACCAATGGGTCGGAATCTGCTCCCAGGTGATGTGATACAAGGTATGCGAGGCGCCGTAGGTGATCTCGCCCAAAACGAAAGAGCCTTCCTCCGTCAACCGGCCTTCCGCGCGGCGCGCGGCCGGATCGTCGACCGGATGGCTGAAGACCTCGCCGTCGGGCGCCATCGCGTACTGGCGGTTGCCGATCGGCGAACACTCGGCGATATTGGCTTCGAAGCGGGTGATTTCCACCTTGGCCATGGGCAAATCCCACAACAGCGGGATGCCGACCAGGATGCCTTTGACGAAATTCAGGTTGTGATAGGTGGGATGAACGTTGAGGGACGTGCGCAATTCCAGCAGGGCCGAGGATGTGCCGATGCGCAACGGCGTGAGTTTCATGAAATCGGCGAAGTAATCGGTCAGGTGCTCGGTGCGTTGCAACACGCGGCTGGTCGTGCCGAAGAGCCGGAGAATGGTGCCGACGGCGCCCAGCGTGTTTTCGCGCACGGCGAACAAACCGACTTCGGCTGCGATTTCCGGATTGCCGGTAGCGGCCGCCAGGCGCACCCAGAGCGCCTGGGCGATATTGTGGTCCACCCACCCGCGGTTGTCCGTCAGTTGGGCGGCGGTCAACGGCAGATTTTCGCAAAGCCCGGCTGCGATCAACCCCTGCGTTTCGGCGAAACGCAGGATCGCGGCCGTGACCCGACAACTGACTTTCGGTAATACCTGCTCGGCCAAACTACTGTCCAATCCCCACCCGACTGCTTCTATCTTAACGTCTAATTGAAAGGGAGTCGAGATCGGTCGGATTTTTCTTTGTCCAACAGTAAATAACGCCGCTCGAATCGCGCCGGAAGCGACTAGCGGGCCGGCGGTTCGAGGTCGCGCCGCAGATAAAGCGTGAAATCGAAAACGCGGCCGGCGATCCGGTACTGTTCGATCAGCGCACGATGGATCGCCGGAAACGAAACCAGCGTGTCGCGGCTGTTGCGGAAGCCGTGCAGATGCGGAGTCAGCGGATCGTTTTCCCGCACCGCCACCACTTCCGGCGGGTGGTCTTGAAACAACTCGAGGGTGCGCCGCCGCGCCGTGCCGCCGTCGAGCACCGGGGCCAGGGCCAGGCAATTGCCCGCCGGCGTCAGCCCGCTGTAATGGTACAAGCCGGGTTCGGAACCCCACACGAACAGTCGCCAATCCGGCCGGGTCAACCGCGAAATCTCACCGGCGGCCTCGCGGGTCACGGCATAGGAAAACGAAGTTTCCGGATCGTTGAAAAAATCGGCCAGGTAAAAAACGCTGTCGCCGCCCAGGTAACGCAGAAAATAATGCCACTGGCGGCTGGCGTTCAGCCACGGCCCGCCGAACAAAAAAATCAGCGAAAGCAAGGCGCCGACCAGCCACGGCAGGATTCGCGTCGGCCACCGGCGGTTGATCAACGCCGCGCCTTCCGCCACCGTCACAGCCGCGCCGACGGCCAGCGGGCCGAAGGCCAAAAGGCGATCGGTCCCCGCCGAGGACAAGGCGGTCGCCGCGCCCAGCACCAACAACAGCACGGCCAATTGGCCGCACGCCGGACGCGGCGGCGCGGCGCGGATGAATAAAAATCCCAGGGCGAGAACCGTCAGCACGTCCAACGGGAAAAAATTGGGGGTGGTGGCGTATTCGTTGAGACGGCCCTGGAAGATTTGCCAGATCGAAGACCAATCGATGCCGCCCAGCCACCAGAACAACAGCAGGATCGGCAAACCGACCAGGCCGGCGATGAAAAACGATAGATCGCCGATCCGGTTATCCGCCGGCGATTCGCGTCGCCGATAAAACCACTCGAAACCGATCAAGGCCGGCGCCGTCCAAACGGCTTTGGCGGCGAACAGCGTCGCCAGGCTCAGCAGGAAACCACCGGCCAGCAGCCGCCGCCGGCTTCGCGGTTTGCCGCCCGGCCCCCAGCACAGCAGCGACAACAGCAAAGGCAACAACGCCAAGCCGGCCGGTTGCATCGTTTGCGTAAAACCGCCGGCCAAATACCGGGAAGCCAACAACAGGGCGGCGAGCACCGCCGCCAGGCGGCTGCGTTCCGTCCATTCGTAGGCGACGATCGCGGCGATCATGCAGGTCAGGATCATCCAGATCCATTCCAGCCGGCGGGCGTTTTCCTCCAACGGCCCGATCAATTCGCGCGCCGCCAACATCCAGAAAACCATGCCGGGCGGCCGAACGTTCCAGAAATGATCGAGGGAAAAACCCTGCTTTTCCTGTAGATGCGCGCCGACGGCGAAGCCGGCCTGATCGCGACCGAACGGCATCATCTGCAAGGGGGCCAGAAAAATGGTCACCAAACAGGCCGTCGCCGCCGCCACGAGCCAAAACCGAAGCCCGTTTTTCATGCCGCTGATTTTGGGTTGGTTTGCATGGTTATCGCTCGGACGATCACCGCCGCCGACCAAGCGCCCAGACCGCCGGCCGCCGCATTCACCAGCACATCGCGCGTATCGTAAAAGCGACCCGCCAACAGGCCCTGCAGCAGTTCGTCGCCCAGTCCGATATTAAATACTAAAAGTGCTGCCGTCAAAAGGCGGTCCCGGTCGGTCCAATGCCCGCGCAACGCCCGCCAGGACAACATCCCGATCACCAGGTACTCGGCCAGGTGGATCCGCTCGATGGGCATCGGTGAGAGCAGGACGGCGATCGCCGCCAGCAATCCCGCCGCGATCGCCAGGCTGAGGTAGACGCGAACGGCGCGAACCCGGCGCCGCAGCCACAACCAGGCGAGAATCCCGCCGCCGCCCGACAACGCGCCCAAGAGCAATCCGCCTTGAATTGCCCTTCCCAAGCCGGCCCGCGACGCGAATTCAAACCACGAGCGAACCCAGGGCAAGGTGAAATAGACCGCCAGAACGACGGCGACCAGGGGCAGCCAGGCGGACCATGAAGCGCGGCGCGAAGGCATGTTTTTTTCTAGTCCCTTTTTCGAGGAAAAGACAATAGGCTGGAAAAAAACCTTGCGGCGGGACGAGGTGTCCATTAGTTTGAATGCGCCGGCCAGGGTTACGCCGCGGGCCGGCGTCGCAAGGGAGATTCCTCATGAAAGTCCGTCTTTGGATCGCGTTTCTGCTGCTCTGCCTGGCCGGCAACGCCTGGGCGGCGAAGCAATACGTCATCCAATCCTCCGAAATCAACCTGCGCGACTTCGCCCGCGTGGTGGCGAACGCGACCGGCCGGACGATTCTCTACGGCCCGGAATTCAACGGCCAGGCCTTTCTCGAAGTGCCGAAAAAACAGGTGACCGCCGACGAACTGTGGGCGATGTTCCTCTCGGCGCTGGCGCAGAACAACTGGGGCGTCGTGGTGCACGGCAAGGTCGTGCGCATCGTGCCGCGGCAGGATCTGTCGACGCAGGACAGCCCGGTCATCCTGGCCGACGAGCCGAAACCCGGCATGGAGGCCGAGGAATTGATCACCGCCACTTTCGCTCTCAACCACGTCGACCCCACCGAAGCCGCCATGAAGCTCGCGCCGGACGTCGGTCCCGAGGGCAAAATCGTGCCGCTCCCCGCGCAGGGCCGCCTCATCGTCGTCGCGACCGCGGCCAACGTGGAAAAAATCAAAACGCTGCTCGAAACCCTCGATCGCGCGGAAAAGCGCGACACGCTGGAGGTCATCCGCGTCAAGCACGCCGACGCGACGCGGCTCGCCGAAATCCTGAACCGCGTCTTCTCGACGCTGACCTACGAGGGCGGCCGTTACCAGCCGCGCGACACGGCCGGCGGACTGGTCGTGCTGCCCGAGTCCGGCACCGGCTCGGTGGTGCTGCGCGGCGACGAACGCGACGTCAAAGCCGCCGTGCGGCTGGCGGGCAAATTGGACGGCGCGACCGACTCGATCGTGCTGATCCGGCAATTGGAAAACGCCGATGTCAACGAAATGGCTAAGCTATTGAACCAACTCGGGCCCGGGAAATAGCCGTTTGCGGCGTCGCCGGCGACGGTAAAAAGCTTGGAAAAAACCGAATCGCGGGGCTATAATGATCGCTCAGGGGGTACATTGATCTTTGCGTAATTTTCCGCCCACATCGGTCGAGGTCCTGTGCGTCTCCGGCGACGCGCAATTGTCCGAGGAGCTGATCCAGCTTCTGCGCAAATTGCGCCTGCGCGGCGAGGCGGCGCACAGCACCTCGCAAGCCCTGCAAATGATCAATCGCCGCACGCCCTCGCTGGTCATCGTCGATTTCATCCTGGCCGACGGTTCCGGCCTGGAGTTCATCCGCCAGTTGCGTCTGACCCGTTTCGCCTCCCGGATTCCGGTCCTGATGCTGGCCACCAATTTCCAAGCCGAGCACTACCGGACGCACCACAACGGCCCGGGGCCGCAGGACTGGCTGTACAAGCCGATCGACGAGGAGCGGCTCGGGAACGCGGTGATGCAGTGGGTCGGCGTGGAGGTCAAGGAAGCGTTCGTCCCCGAGCATCACGATCCCGACCCGGGCCGCCTGCTGACCGAACAAGGCACCTTCCGCGAACTGCCTTTCGCCCGGGTGCTCGTGCTGGCGGGCCGGCGCGGCGTCGGTTGCCTCGCCATCCGGCAACGCGAACAGTGGTTGCAAATCGGCCTGGCCGGCGACCGCCTCACCGGGTTGGCGAGTTCGTACATCAGCGATTCGTCGCTCGGCCGGCTGCTGCTGCAAAGCGGCCGCATCAATCATCAGATTCTGGCCGACGCCCAGGCGGCGATGGCCGGCGGCAAGCGTTTCGGCGAATGGCTGATCGAGCACGAGTGGCTGGGGCGGGACGAGCTGAACGAACATCTCGAAAAACAGGTGATGGAAAAGCTGACCGCGCTCTTTTCCTGGCGCTGGTACGATTCCGCCTGGCAATACGAGGCCGGCGACTGCGCGGCGGCCATGCACGTCCGGACGGAAATTCCCATCCGGCGCATCATTTTCACCGGCATCACGAAGTACTACGACCGCGACCGCCTGGAAATGATTTTCATGAAGCGCGACCGCCTCTGGCGCCCCGTCATCCCCACCACGCCCTACATTGACGAGGTGCCCGTGCCGGCCCGCCGGCTGCTCGCCGCCGCCGACGGCCACGCCACCCCGGCCACGGTGCGCACCCGCGCCGGCATGGAAATCTCGCGCTTCTATCAGATGCTCTACGGCCTCTGGATCCTCGACCTGGTCCGCTTCGGCGAGCCGATCAAATCCTCCCAGCCGCCGAACGCCGACCGCTCGGCCGCCGAAAAAGAAGAACCGCTGGAATTCATCCGCCGGAATTGAGGCGACTCGGCCGGCATTACTTCAGCGCGGCGATTTCCTCGGCCAGCGCACCGAGCATTTCGGCGCCGCGGCTGGCGGGCGCGTAGTCCCAGATGGTGCGGCCCATGCTCTGCGCCTCGTCGATGGCCACGTTGTAGCCGATCGGCGCGCGCGACACCCGGTCGCCGAAAAAGTCGCGCAACTTGGCCAGGATGGCGTCGGCCAGATTGGTGCGGCGATAGAGGGTCGGCACGACCAGCGTCACTTCCAGGTCGCGCTTTTTGTAGGTGCGGCGCACGTTTTCGACGGTTTCGACGATCTCGCTGCAGCCGTCGAGCGCCAGGTAGGTCAGGCTGACCGGAATCACGATTTCCTTGACGGCCAGCATGATGTTCAGCGTCAGCAGGCCCAGCGACGGCGGGCTGTCGACGATGAAGAAATCGTAGCCCTTGAGGGTTTCGAGCTTGTTGCGCAGGCGCATCACCCGGTCGGGGTCGGCGGCCGCGATCACCGTGAAATCGACCAGCGACTTATTGGCGACGATCAAATCGAGGTTCGGGAGCCCCGACGCCGTCACCGCGTCGCGGGCCGCGACGTTCGGATCGGTCAGCAGCTCGAACATCGACGGCCGGATCGCCGCCACGTCGAGCCCGAGCGCCTTGCCGACCTGCCCTTGCGGGTCCATGTCGATCAGGCACACGTGCTTGCCTTGCCGGGCCAGGTAGGCGGCGGTGTTCACCGCCAGCGTGGTTTTGCAGGAGCCGCCCTTTTCGTTGACGAACGCGATTTTCCGGGTCACCGTCGACCTCCCCGGCGCGGCGCCGCTACTTTTTCATTTTCGCGGCGAGCCGTTCGAGTTTGCCTTGAATCGTTTCCAGGCGCGTTTCCAGTTTCGCCACCGAATCGCCGAGCTTGGCCACCTTGCGCACCAGGTCGTCGTAATCGGCCTTGGTCGGCACGTTGACCAGGTTCATCGCCAGGCGCAGCCCCTGGTCGGCCTTGCGTTTGGCGCCGGCGGCCCGCTGGATGGCGCTGCCCAGGGTTTCGGCGAATTTCGGATTGGTCAGGAATTCGTTGACCAGGTCGTTGAATTTGGGCTCGCCCGCGTCGCGCGGCCGCTTCGGATCGGCTTTTTCCGTGGTCATGTCACCCGCCCGTCGCTGGTTGTCGGATTGCGAAAAACCGTACGGCGCGACCCGAAAATTGTCAAGCAAGCGCGGCGGACGAGGCGCCCGCATTTCGGCGGCCGGCCCGATTCTTTGACGCCCCGCGATCGATCGGTTAAGCTTTTTTCGAATTTTCCACCACGAAAGCGGCCGGACACATGAAGCGATGGGGCGCACCCATTTTATTTATCCTGCTGGTCGCGACCTTCCTGGTTCCCTGGCTGGCTTTCGTGCTGCGTTTTCCCGCCGATTCGGTCATTTTCAAGGACGAACCCTGGCACGCGAATATTTTGCTGCGGCTGCTGCACCAGCCGAAGACGGGGCTTGCCGATATTATATTCGCCAACCCGGACTATCCGCCGCTGTATTACCTGCTGGCCTTCGCCGCGGCGAAGGGCACCGGCGACGACGGGCGCTTGGGCCTGGCTCTGCCGAACCTCTTGTGCTTCCTCGCCCTTCTGGCGATGGCGTTTCACCTCACCCTACAAAGATTGCCGGCCGGGCGCGCCTGGCTGGCCGGTTTCCTGGTGGGCTTGACGACCTTCTATTGGTCGTTTTCCATTACCACCGAAATGACGCTGGCCGTGACGGTCGGGCTTTTCCTTTACCTGCTGCTACGCCGCGACCAAAGCCCCTGGACGCCGGTGTGGTTGGGATTGGCGGGCGGGCTGGCCTTGCTGGCCAAACAGACCACGCCGCTCTACCTGGCCGGCGCGGTATTGTTTTACAGCTGGGAAAAGTGGCGGCCGAGCCTGGGCTTGGCGCGCGCGGCGACCCGGCTGGCGGTCGTCGGCCTCGTCGCCGCCGCCGTGGCCGGCGCCGTTTTTTATCACCGCGGCGACGTCTTTCTCGTCCTAGGCCCCCGGATCGCGCGCGGTAGCCTGTATCACACCATCGACAAGGGCGCCGTCGCGCGCCTGCTTTTTTATCCGCGCTACGCGGCGCCGCAGCTCGGTTTCCTGGTCCTGGCGCTGTTGGGTTGGCGCCGGAAAAGACCGGATGCCGCCGCCGGCGCGCTGCTGGTCACCGTGCTGCTGGCCACGGTCGCGCTCAGCCTGTATTCCTCGAAGTTTCCCGAATACATCATGCCCGCCGCGTTCCCCCTGGCGTTGCTTTTCGTTTGGAGCCTCGGCGACGAATCGGCTCTGTCGCCGGCGATCCGGGCGGCCGTCGCGTTGAGCCTCGTTCCGCCCCTGCTCGTGCTTGCCGGCTGGCTGCAATGGCGGTTCGTTCACGTCGCCTGGGAAGCGCGGTCCGTCGGCGAGGTGAGTTCGCTGATCCGGGCCCAAAACGATCCGGCGACGCCGCTGCCGACCCTCAGCCTGGGCTCGGGCATGTGGCAATACCGCCTGGAAAACGTCTTCCGGCGCGAAGCGAAGACCGAACGCCTGCCGGTCACTTCCGTCCGCCTGGCTGACCTGTCGCGCCCGGACATGGCGCGGTTTCTGCTCTTCCGCGAAATGCCCGGCGTCGATCCGGCGGCCGATTGCGGCACCGCGGCCGAGCTTCGGTTCGTCCTGAACCGCCGCGACTGGCCGCCGTGCGACGACTGCCTGCCGCGACTGGCCGCCATGCTGCAAACCGTCAACCGCGAATATCGTGCGCGACAAAGCGGCCGGATGGGCGGCGAAGCCTTTTGGACGCTCTGCGAACGGCCGGACCGCGAATAGACGCGAAAGCCGATCCTGTTCCCTGACTTTTTGCACTCGCGTTCATCGGTGCGGATAGCGCGAATATTCAGATCTCTATTTATTGGAGCCCTCACCCTTGGTCCCTCTCCCATTCAAGGGAGAGGGAAATAATATCTGGTCCTCCCTTCTCCCCTAGGTGGGAGAAGGGTCGGGGATGAGGGGAAATCAAACCGATCTCCCCTGAAATTGAAGGCTGTATTCGCGGTTTCCGCTAGAACAAAAACAGCACAGCCACGCCCGCGATGGCCAGGCAGGCGCCGAAAATGGCCCGCGGCGAGACCCGTTCCTTGTAGAGCAGAATGGTCGGGGGGATGATCAGGATCGGCGTGATCGACATGATGGTGGCGGCGATGCCCGCTTGCGTGAGTTGCACCGCCATCAGCGAAAAGGAAACGCCGACGAACGGGCCGAAAAACGCGCCCAGCGTGGTCCGGCGCAACGCCGGCGCATCGCGCAATCCGGCCAACACCTTGGGCCACCAGCGGATCAAGGTGAAGAACACGGCAAAGCCGGCGAAACCGGCGATCACGCGAATCTGCGTCGCGGCGAACGGGCTGTAATCGCCCATCCCGAACTTCGACAGCACCAGGCCGCCCGCCTGGCCCAGCGCCGCCACCACGCCCAGAAACCAGCCCATCACCGGCAGATGGCGCGCCTGGCCGTTTTCGTCGGAGCGTCGTTCCCCCACGACCAGCATGACGCCCAGCAGCGTCAGGCCCATGCCCAGCCCGTCGAGCAGGGTCAGCGCCTCGCCCAGCGCCAGCCAGCCGAGCACTGCGGTAAACGGCGGCGCCAACGCCATCATCAACGTGGTGCGGCGCGCGCCGAGCAGCACCAGCGAGCGGAACCAGGCCATGTCGCCCAAGGTGAAACCGACCAGGCCTGAAAGCGAAAGCCAGTACCAGTTGTGCCCGTCGGCGTCGACCGGCAAAAAATGGCCGCGCGTCAGCCAGCCGTAAAGCGACAGAAAAGCGAAGGCGATGCCCAGGCGGATGATGTTGACCGCCAGCGAGCCGATCCGCTTCCCCGCCGCCTCGAACGACAGCGCTGACACCGTCCAACAGGCGGCGGTCAGCAGCGCGGCGATTTCCCCTTGAAAAGCGTGCAAACGAACGCTCGTTTTGTCGCTTCTTCCCGGCGGCCCGGCAAGAAGACCGGATTTCGACTCATGGCGGCCGCGGCCAAATCAGCCGCTATAAATGGACCGGGAGCGCGCAAAAAGCAAGCAGTAGAAAAGGGAAAAGGAACGGCCGGCTCATCCGCAGCCGTGACCCGACTCCGCATCGTCATCGTCCGCCGCGCCGCCGGCCGGCGAGGCGTCGTCGTCCGCGGCGCCCGAATCGTCGCCCGTGTCGTCGGCGGCGTCGTCGTCGGTGTCGTTGTCGTCGTTATCGTCGTTATCGTTGTCGTCGTCGTCGTCATCGTCGTCATCGCCGCCGAGGCACTGGTCGGCGTCCTCGTCGCAGGTCTGGTCGCCCTCGCAGGGCGAGCCGGCATGGACGGCGCACTCGTCGGCCTGGCAGGTGTCGCCGCCGTTGCAGAAGAAGCCGTCGTCGCAGGCGTCGCCGTCCGCCGCGCGTTGGTCGGGCGGACAGGTCGGCGTGGTGCCCGGGCAGTATTCGGGCTGGTCGCACGGATCGGCCGCTTCCCGGCAGACGGTGGTGGCGGGCGCGACGTCGTTCAGGCAGCCGGTCAGCGGGTCGCAGGAATCGATCGTGCAGGGATTGCCGTCGTCGCAGTCCAAGCCCTTGCAGTGATCCATGTCGACCTTCGTGGTCCACGAACCGAACGAAACCTCGCCCCACTTGATCTCGAAGTAGCCCTCGTCGCCCCAGTCGCCCCAACTGTTCTTGGCGATCCACGCGCCGTCCTTGTCGTCCCAGCCGACGACCAGCACGAAATGCCCGCCAACGTAATCGCCCCAGACGTGCTCGTACACGCCGATCTCGTAGGCGTAGAAATCCTGGTAGACCTCGAACCAACTGGTAATCGGCCCTTCCAGCAGGGCGGTTTTCATCAGCTCGATGTCCTGGTTGTTGGTGGTCGTCACCCAATCCCAGGAGGCCACGCGCACCGCTTCCTTTTCCCATTCCTCGCACGTGTTGTCGCAGGGCGCGTCGAAGCCCAAATACGGGTAACAGCTTTCGAGCGGCACGCCGTAATCGCGCAGGTAGTCGAGCGTCAGGTTGATCGGGCCCCCGGCGCAGGTGCCGGCCCCCGAGCACGACAGCACGTGTTGTTCGGCGAAGTCGAAGGTGGGATTGGTGCGGTTAAACACGATCGCCAGGTTCGCTTCCGCCGCGGCCACCGCCGCGAACGCCCAGCAACTGCCGCAGCCGCCCTGATTGCGGATGCCGGTGATGAAATTGCCCTCGTGATTGCGCCAGTCGAACGAATCGGGCAGCCGCGCGGGGGTTTTGGCGGGTGAATAATACGTGTCGCTGGCGCCGGCGCTCGGCACGGGAGCGGCGGCCAGTTGCGACAGCTCCGCGCAAGACCGGCCGAGCAGCGCGTTGTTTTTCACCGACCAGCGCGCGCCCTTTTGGCGGATGGCCAGGCGGATCGCGGCCAGGTCGATCGGACAGGCATCCTCGCCGGACGCCGACGTTTCCCCTTGGACGGCCACATTGGGCCGGTCCGCCATGGTCAGAGCCTGGAAGGAGGCTTGCCGCGCCGCCGGATTCGCGCTGATGTCGTCGCACGCGCCGCTGATCAAAATGATGGCGAACAACGCCAGCCCGAGCCACCCGTTCCGCAGCTTCACGACGCTCTCCTTCCCGACCGTTCGCCCGCGCATGCTACAACCGCCCATCAGGGAAGGCAACCGAATTGAAAAGAAGCAATGTTGATTTCTTCCCCCAACAAACTGAATAAATTATCAAGTTCAAATGTTTTCTTTATATTAATCATATATTTAACGCATTAAGGGAGCCACCGATAAAATATAATTGACATACCGAACGATCTTTTGATATAAATTAGTGTACATATTTTCCCACTGAAAAAACTACACAGAAAATTATCCCATAAAATTAGGATCTTGTAACGGTTAAGTTAGGCGCTATCGTCGCATTCATTATGAATTGCGACACCTTGTAATTTGGATATGGGTGGATATTCGATGTGTCATTTTAGAAAATATAGTTTGGTGTTTTTCTTACTACTTCTCACCTCTTGTGCATCTTCCAGCGATGATCAAGGTCGATCCGATTCGTCGGTGGCGTTCGCGAACTTGGCGAACTCTGCCACCACGCCTTTTGTTTTTCACCACGGAGCCTGGCCGCTGCACGCGGCATACCGCAACGGCCGGATCCACTTGTCGACCGATGGCCGTCGGGAATCCCTTTCCATCGGTCTGCCGCGCTTGGTTGCCGAGGCAGGCCGCAAAACCGAACTGAAACAATTCGCTTGCGATGATCCGCCCTCCAAAGATTGCCTGCATTTGCAAACGACAGATTATCGGCTGGAACTTTCCGGCGATGCCGGCGGCGTACGGCTGAACCTCGAAATCGCTGAGCAACCAAATATCAAGGCTTTATCCTTGACCTGGCCCTGGCAAGGCGAAAATCTGCAAGCGGCACTCAATCCGACGATCGACCGGGTCGAATTTCGACGAGACGGTAAAGCCTTATTAGCCCTCCAGATCTATCAGGCGACCGACGCGTCGGGCCAGGAACTTTCTGCATATTGGTCAATCAACCTTGACGGCACTCCGGTGCTGAGCCTTAGCGGCGACACCCCTGGCGCTCCGACCTTTCCCTTGACCATTGGTTGCGAGATTAATTATCCAATTCTGGCATGGCAGGTTAAAGATACCATCGGTTGGAATTATGTCTTTGATGCGGTTTTAGATAGTACCAATCACCATATCGCCATCGCCGGCAGAACCTTTGAAGAGAGCAAGGGAGCTTTTGTTGGTTGGCTTAATATCTATAATGATAACGGGATAAATCTCTATTCCGAAACAAATTCTTTCCCGGATAGCGATAAATCCCAATTTTTTCACCTAGTCCAAGACGCTTCCGGATACATACTTTTAGGAGAAGGTGAAAATATTAGTTCAGGAAACAGAAATATTGGAATCACATCATATGAAACGGAAATCGGCTTTCAATGGAGTTATCTTTATGATTGCGCAAATGTTTATTGCTACGCGTATGATTTTTTAAAAACGGGAAACGCTTCCTTTACCGCGTTAGGCATCGCCTATGCACCAACTAGTATGTGGCGAGCAACTATTTTCACTATTGACGATACAGGCCAAGTCCTTTGGGATGAAACGTTGAATTATAACGAGCCTTATTGTCTTGATAATTGCAAATTCACGAATGGTCTGGCAGACGACTTGGGGCATGTTTATGCGGCTGGCGGTCGTGCCGATACAAGTCAATCGTTTATCAATGCTTGGGATCTGATTCTCATCAAATACGATGCGACCAATGGCGAACACATTTGGGAAAGAAGTTATGATAATGCATTGCATACTTCTGAATATCCGGTAGATTTACAAGCGGATGTATCGGGCAATCTTTTTTTCTATTACTATTATTGCGATGCGGATTCAACAGTAGAAAACGTCTATTATGACATCGGTCTTCTGAAGTACGATCCAAGCGGCACGCTTCAGTGGAATTATCACTATGGCGATCCGGGAGTGGTGGAAAAAGCAAGCGCGTTTCGCATTGATGATGACGGCAGTATGATTTTAGCTGGAAATGTGTACGACATAAGTGATATTCCTTCAATTTTGCTGATTAAGTTGAGTGCCCAGGGTGAAGAACAGTGGGTCCGAACTTATGAAGAACTAAAAGATTCTGGACTAATACCCTATTCGCTCATCACCGACACAGATCATAACATTTATTTTAGTGGCGGCGACGGTGGCGCCCAAAACTTTGTGATGAAACTCGATGAAAACGGCAATGAAGAATGGATTGTCGATGAAAACTATAGTATTGCCATTGGTAACAATCCGCTTGACTTGTTATTAAACTTCGACTCTAGCAACAATTTATATCACGCTGCCGCCGATCCAATTTTAGTTCTTGATAAAATTGTCGAATGCATTGGTTGTTATATTAATGGAGTCTGTTATTCAGAAGGGTCCATTAATCCGGTAGATTCCTGCCAATATTGTGATCCGGAACAATCCGTTACGGAATGGTCCATCGAGGATAATGGAACCTTTTGCGATGATGGGTCTTGGTGCAACGGCGACGACCATTGCTCGAATGGCACCTGCTCGGTTCATTCCGGATCGCCTTGTTTGGATGACGGTTTTTATTGCAACGGCGCGGAAATCTGCTTGGAAGAAAATGACTCCTGCGGACACGCAGGCGACCCTTGCGACGATGGTTTGTGGTGTAATGGAATCGAAACATGTCTTGAGGAAAGCGATTCCTGTCAAAGCGGAACTGCGCCCTGTACCGATGACGGAGTCTACTGCAATGGAACCGAAATCTGCCTAGAAAATACTGACGAATGCAGCCATGCCGGCGACCCCTGCGATGATGGGTTGTGGTGCAACGGCTTGGAAACCTGCGATGAGGGAAATGACGATTGCCAGTCCGGAACGGTGCCTTGCCCCGATGACGGCCTATGGTGCAACGGCGAAGAAACTTGCGACGAGTCGTCCGATTCCTGTCAACACGATAACGCCCCATGCCCCGATGACAATCTCTTCTGCAACGGGGCCGAAACCTGCGACGAGGCCAATCGGGAATGCCTTTCCGGCACAAATCCCTGCCCGGATGACGGATTGTTTTGCGACGGCGATGAGTCCTGTGACGAGGATGCCGACGCATGCGGCAGCACCGGCAATCCCTGCGAAGCCGATCAAATTTGCGAGGAAAGCGCCGACGAATGTCGCGATCCCAACGATGACGATGACAACGACGACAACAATGATAACGATAACGACGACAATGACGAATCCCCTTCGGACGACGATCAGGGCGATGATGATAACCTCGATGATGATTCGTCCACGAATGATGATTCGTTGTCTGATAATGATAATAACAATAAAGGTTGTGGCTGTTGAGGGCGAGTTGGAAATATTTTAGCTCCGACTAGGAGCCGGGAGACAAGTGGATGAAGAAGCGCCTTTTTTGGCTGTTGGTTATCGGGATTGTTGGTTTGACAATTCGATTTGGTATGGCCTCCGTGGCCAACGAATGTGGTTCCGAGGATGAGGACAATTCATATTCCAGTTGTGAATCTGAACAAGTCTGTCCTTATACCTTTGGTTGTTGGGTCGCTACCGGGATAAAAGCTACCATTTTGGATTGCCATAATAAAAGTGCCCAGGCGTGCATTGACGATCCCTATTGTTTTTACAATCCAGTGAATTGCAATTATTGCACGACCTGTGTGGATGGTAATTGCACGGGAAGTAAAGATATGTCCATCATCGGAGAGGATGAGGAGTCCACCCATACTGACCCCCTTTGAAGGCGAGACACCTGATAGAGTGATGTTGGGTCGTGTTGCGGTTGCGACGGACGGAGGCCGGAGGCCGACGGGAGCCGCAACCGCGACGGCCGCACCACCCGGGGGTATCGATGTCCAAGGA
>JAAYVF010000077.1 GCA_012517325.1 Myxococcales bacterium
AAAGCCCGATGCAAAACGGAAAATCGAAAGGGAACAACCAACTGGACGTGGGTCTATCAGGCCTCGGCTCCGAACTCTACGTAACCAAGGGGACATTTTTGCTGCACAGTTAAGGGGACATATTGCCTAAGTATAAACAGCTCGTTTGTGGTGAATTTTCGCGACAATATCACTTGTTTGGGATTATTTGTCCTCTCGCCGAACGGCCCTCGACGCGGGGAAGGGCCGGTTCTTCGTCGACGGTCGGGGCGGGTTTTTGAACCCGGCCGGCTCCGGCGTGTCCAAGTGTTGGAAATTCTTGGGCGGCGGGGGTGTTCGGGATCGCGGGTCGCTTGCAAAATCAGGCGCATCTTGTTATCGTTCGGCCGCTTTCCCCGGAGGAAGGCATAAGGGGAATTGTGTAAAGGCGCGGAATGATTTATTTCGAGTTAATCAAGAAGTACTTGTGGGCGGTCCGCCTGGGCGTGGTCGTTCTGTGCGCCTATCTTTCAGCCAATGCCGTTTCCATCTATTTGCGGGGCGCGCTGGCGGTTCAACCCACCATCAATATGGCCGCGGGCGGCGCCGCCACCAACGCCTATACGTCCATCAACGACTTCGACATCGTCGTCAAACGCAGCCTGTTCTATTCGCCCGGCATGAACATGGAAGCCAGCCTGAATAAAAAGGACAAGGGCCCGCTGATCACTTCCGACGACTTCGTGCTTTTGGGCGTCGTGGCCGGCCTGCCGGAAATTTCCTACGCCTTGATCAATACCAAGCATGACAACCGCACCGAGGTTTACAAGGTGGGCGATCAAATCGCCGGCGAGGCCGAGGTGTTGGCGATCCGCGGCCGCGAGGTCGAGTTGCTGCATCAGGGCAGTCACAAAATCATCAAGCTGCCGGAACTGGGCACGGCCCAGCTCCTGGGCGATCGTTGGGATAAAACCAAGGGCACCCAGGTCGCCGACGGCATCAAAAAAGTCGGCCAGAACGATTTTGTCGTCGACAGTTCCGTGATCGAAAACGCGTTCGAGGACATGGCCTCGATGATGCGGGGCGCCCGCATCATGCCGAAAATCGAGAACGGCCAGATCGTCGGCTTTAAATTGATGCGGATCAAGAAAGACAGTTTGTACGGGAAGATCGGCTTGCAAAACGGCGACGTCCTCCACCGGGTCAATTCCGTGGAGATCAAAGGTCCCGAGGACGGATTGCGATTGTTCCAGGAACTCCGCACCGCCAAAAACATCAGCATCGACGTCACGCGCGGGGGCCAGAAACAGACCTTGTCCTACACCGTGAAATAGCCCCGACCGACGCGACGAGGATGTATGGGGGAACGGGAGAAAGTATGAATTTTCGGCATAACGGTTGGCGTTTGGGAAACCTCCTTATTTGGCTGGCGCTCACGCTGTGCGTGGCGACGGTCTGCGGGTGGCCGGCGATGGCCGCGGCCCAGGACGATGACAACGATAAAACGGAAGAACCGGCCGGCAAAGGCGAGACGGAACCGGCGCTGAAGGCGCCGACGGCGCCGGAAGCGGAAGTCGCCGAATGCCCGGAAGGTTTGGTGCGCGTCAACTTCAATGAAGCCGACATCCGGGACATCGTCAAAACGATGGCCACGATGACCGATCAGAATTTCATGCTCGACAAGGCGATCACCGGCACCGTCACCATCATCTCGCCGACCTGCATCACTCCCGCCGAAGCCTACGACGTTTTTCTTTCCGTGTTGTACGTCAACGGCCTGACCACGGTGAAGGTCGGCAAGCTGACCAAGATCATCAAACGCGCCGAAGCCCAGACCCAACCGATCGACACCAACACCGAGGGGCTCGGCCGCGACAACGAAAAATACATCACGCAGTTGATCCCGTTGCAGAACCTCGACGCAGTGGAAATCGCCAGCGGCTTCCGGTCGCTGGTCAGTTCCGACGGCAACATTTTCGCCTACGGCCCGAGCAACATGCTGATCATCATGGACTCGGCGGCCAACATCAATCGGTTGTTCCGCATCCTGCAAAAACTGGATGTCGAGGGCACCGAGCAGATCCTCGAGGTCATTCCGATCGAATACGCCTCGGCCGATACGGTGGCCGACGTCATCATGCAGTTGTTCGACAGCGAAACCAAAGCGACTGGTTTGTCGACCGGCAGCAGCACCTTGGGCGGCGCCGGTTCGGTCAGCCAATTGCGCGAACGGTTGATGCAGCAACGGATGCAGCGGCTGGGCCGCCGGACGCCGGGCGGCGCGACGACGCCGGGCAGCAGCGGCTTCTCGCAATCGGTGGCCGCGGGCGAAACCCTGCGCATCATTCCCGACGGCCGCACCAACAGCCTGGTGGTCAAAGGCAGCAAATATGCCATTAAACGGGTGCGCGACGTGGTCGCGAAGCTCGATCAGCCCTTGCCCGGCGGCGAAGGCAAGATTCACGTCGTTTACCTGGAAAACGCCGACGCGGTCGAACTGGCCGGCATCCTCGCCGATCTGGCGGGCACCGGCGGCGGCAGCAGCCTCGGCGGCTATTCCTCGCGGCAGAACCAGCGGCGCATGGGCGGCACGACGGGCGGCTACGGCTCCAACAGCCGGGCCGGCAGCGTCGCCAACGCCTTTTCGTCGCGCTTCGGCGGCGCCGCCGGCGGCCTGAGCGGCAGCTCCAGCGGGACGCTCGGCACCGGTGGCCTCAACCGCGATGCCGGCAATCCGACGCGTGGCATCGCGCAAACCAGCGGCCGGTTCCTCGCCGACTTCGAGGGCGCGGTGCGGATCACCGCCGACCCGGCGACCAACAGCCTGGTCATCATCGCCAGCAACCGCGACATGGAAATCCTGCGCGAGGTCATCGCCAAACTCGATATCCCGCGGCCGCAGGTCTACGTCGAGGTGATGATCGCCGAAATCACCGCCGAACGCGGCCTGGATGTCGGCTTCGAATTCCGGACGACCAACGACACCAGCGAGGACGGCGTGCAGGTGCTGGGCGGCTCCAATTACGGCGGCATCCAGTCGGCGGCCGCCAACCCGCTGGGTATCACCGGCTTCGCGCTCGGCGCGGCCGACGGCACCATCACCTTCGGCGGCGAAACCTATCCGAACATCGGCGCGTTGTTCCGCGCGATGCAGAGCGACCGCGACGTCAACATCATGGCGACGCCGCACATCCTGACCACCGACAACGAGGAAGCCGAAATCGTCATCGCCGACAACATCCCGTTCGTCACCGGTCAGATCTACTCGCAGGCTTTCAACAACCCGACCACGACCATCGAGCGCAAGGACGTCGGCATCACGCTGCGCATCACCCCGACGATCAACGAATCCGACATGGTCCGCCTGATGATCTACCAGGAATCCTCGTCGGTCACCGACAGCCCCTCGGGCCTCTCCGCCAGCCAGGTCGGCGTCACCACCGCGAAACGCAGCGCCGACACGGTCGTCGTCGTGAAGAGCCGGCAGACCGTGGTGATCGGCGGCCTGATGAAGGACAACATCTCCTACACCGAGGCCAAAGTGCCGGTCTTCGGCGACATTCCGATCCTCGGCTACCTGTTCAAGAGCAGCAAGCGGAAGGTGGAAAAAACCAACCTGCTGATCTTCATCACGCCCTACATCATCAAGGACAACGGCGATCTCGAGGAAGTCACCCGGATGGCCAATTACCGCCTCGAGCAGTTCCGGCAGGAAAATCGCATCCAACGGCGCGACAATCTCGACGAGGAGAAAATCCAGCCCAACGAACGCATTTTCCGCAAGGAAGAGCCGACGGCGATCGAGATCGATCCGACCAAGCGCAACGCCGGCGCGACCACCGAGCCGGGAACCGAGGAAAAGGATTCCGGCGAGGAAACCCCGCCGAGCGATGATCGCGGCGACTCCACCGACAATTCCGGCGATACCGATTTCGGCGGCAACCAGGGAGGGCAATAAACCGCCATGCGGCAACGGCTCGGCGAAATCCTGATCGAGATGGGATTGGTGTCGGCCGCCCAGGTCGACGAGGCGCTGGAAGCGCAGCGCGAAAAGGGCGGTCGCATCGGCGAAGTGCTGATGCGCATGAAGCTGGTCACCGAAATCCAGGTCTTGCAGGCCTTGGCGCGCCAGCTCGGTTTGCCCTTCCACGAAAAAATCGTGCCCGAGGAAATCGACGCCACGCTCATTTCGAAAATCCCGATCGCCTACGCCAAGCGCAAGATGGTGCTGCCGATGGGCGTGGATCAGAGCAACGGCCGCATCATGGTCGCCTGTGCCGATCCGCTGGATTACCGCACCCTCGACGACCTCAGCTTGTTTTTAACCAACGAGATCGAGCCGATCGTCGCCCCGGCCGGCACGATCTTCGACACGATCAACCTGACCTACGACAAGATGAGCGACACCACCGACGAGGTGATGAGCAACCTCGAGGAGACGCAGGGCTACGGCGAATCCTACGAGGAAGCGCCCGACCTGATCGACGTGGAGGACGAGGAAGCGCCGATCATCCGCCTGGTCAACCACCTGTTGTTCCGGGCGGTCAAGGAACGGGCCAGCGATATTCACATCGAGCCGTTCGAAAACGACATCGTGGTGCGCTTCCGCATCGACGGCGTGCTGTACGAGATCATGAAGCCGCCCAAGCGGTTCCAATCGTCGATCGCCAGCCGCATCAAGATCATGGCGAGCCTGAACATCGCCGAAAAGCGCCTGCCGCAGGACGGCCGCATCCGCATCAAGATCGCCGGCAAGGACATCGACATCCGCACCAGCATCATTCCGACCGCCCACGGCGAACGGGTGGTCATGCGCTTGCTCGATAAATCCTCGGTGCGCCTCGACCTGAACGACCTGGGCCTGGGCGGCAAGAAATTCGACATGCTGCTGGACCTGATCAACCGGCCGTACGGCATTCTGCTGGTCACCGGCCCGACCGGCTCCGGAAAAACCACGACGCTGTACGCCGCGCTGGTGCGCCGCAACACGCCGGACGTCAACATCCTCACCGTCGAGGATCCGATCGAATACCAGATTCGCGGCATTGGCCAGATGCAGGTCAATCCGAAGATCAACCTGACTTTCGCCTCCGGCCTGCGGTCCTTCCTGCGCCAGGACCCGGACATCATACTCGTCGGCGAAATCCGCGACCTCGAAACCGCCGAAATCGCCATTCAAGCCTCGCTCACCGGCCACTTGGTGTTTTCCACCCTGCACACCAACGATTCCGCCAGCGCCCTGACCCGCTTGGTGGATATGGGCGTCGAACCGTTCCTGGTCGCCAGCTCGCTGGCCGGCGTCATCGCCCAGCGCCTGGTGCGCGTGTTGTGCAACGAATGCAAAAAATCGTACATCCCGACGGCCGCGCAACTTTCGCTGATCGACCTGGATCAGAAGCGGCTGGAAGGCGGCAAGCTTTACCAGCACGTCGGCTGTTCTTCGTGCCTGAATACCGGCTACACCGGCCGGACGGCGATCTACGAAATGCTGCAGGTGACCGACGAATTGCGCGCCATGGTGCTGCAGAACGTCGATTCGACGACGATCAAAAAGTACGCCGTCGAAAAAAACCACATGGAAACGTTGCGGATGGACGGCGCCGACAAGGTCATCAAGGGCATCACCTCGCTCGAAGAAATCCTGCGCGTCACGCAGGCGGACTTCGCCTAGCTTCCGCCCGGCGACAACTACTCCAGCCGGCATGATCGACGGCCCGGTGAAGTGTTTATACTTAGGCAATATGTCCCCTCAACTGTGCAGCAAAAATGTCCCCTTGGTTACGTAGAGTTCGGAGCCGAGGCCTGATAGACCCACGTCCAGTTGGTTGTTCCCTTTCGATTTTCCGTTTTGCATCGGGCTT
>JAAYVF010000078.1 GCA_012517325.1 Myxococcales bacterium
CCAGCGGGGTGGGATTCTCGAACGGGTGCGCCGAATTGACGCCGAAAAATCCGCCGCCGTTCGTGCCCAGTTGCTTGATCGCCACCTGCGAGGCGGCCGGTCCCAACGGGATTGTCTGGGTGGTTATCCAATCGCCGCCGGCGTTTTTCACCGGCTCCAGGAGGTGCGCCGAGACATACGGATCCAACGATTGCACCACGCCCTGCCCGACCAACAAAACCGCCAGCAACAGCGAAAGCGGCAAAAGAACGTACAGAACGCCGCGGACCAGATCGGCCCAGAAATTGCCGATGGCCGTCGCCGCCCGCGCCCGAATGCCGCGGATCAGCGCGACCAGCACGGCCATCCCGGTCGCCGCCGAGAGAAAATTTTGCACCGTCAAACCGATCATCTGGCTGAAGTACGATAGCGCGGCCTCGCCGGTGTACGCCTGCCAATTGGTATTGGTGACGAAACTGACCGCGGTGTTGAACGCCAGGGCGGGGGAAAGCGAACCGCATCCTTGCGGATTCAGCGGCAGGTGCGCCTGCAGCCGCAGGATCGCGTAAAGCAGCAAGAAACCCGCGGCGTTGAAAACGAGCACCGCGCCGGCGTATTTTTTCCAGTCCATTTCGGCTTGCGGGTCGATGCCGGCCAGCCGATATAACAGCCGCTCCGCGGGTCCGAAAATTCTGGCCGCCCAAGTCGGTTCCGCATCATAAACCCGGGCCATGTAGCGCCCCAGCGGCCAGGCCAGAGCAAGAATCGCCAGCAGATAAAGGCCGCCTTGCATCACCATGTTCGCCGTCATTCGAACCACTCCGGTTTCAGCAGCGCGACCGTGAGATACGCGAAGGCGCCCAGCGCCGCCACGGCCGCCGCGTATTCCAAAATACTCATGACCGCTCGCCGCCCAGGCGCTCGGCAAATCGCGCCAGCCCCTGCGAAGCCGCGAAGAAAATCCCCACCAGAACCACGACCACGAGATCCATGACCCGCTCCTTTGCCTAACGAACCCGGCGACAATCTAAGAAGAAAGAAATAAAGAAGGCGTCAAAACGGCGGCCGAAAGGATTAAGAAAAGATTAAAATCGCGCCGTAACTTTCATGGCCGGCGCAAATAACATTGACACGCCAACCAGCTGGGTCTATATTCCGGCCGGTTTTCTTCGATGAACTATCGTGGAGTCAACAATGGACGACGGCACAGCGAGCCGATCTGGCGATAAGCCCACGGGAGCGGGCCGATCGTTCGAGTGCCGCGGCCGTCGCGTCCGGCACTCCTAGCCTCGACCTTCTCCCCCCGACCCATCGCCGATCCGCCATACTTTGCCGCCAGCAAAGTCAAAATCGATTCGCGTCTCCGGTCGCAGTCGCCGGTGATGTCGCGAGGGGAGCAGGTCATGGCCATGTCCTTCCTGCAGGTCGATCACGAAAAGCTGGCTTTCGGTTTCGCCTCGGATTTATTGGGTAGCCGCTGGCGCGTCCAGGGCCGCACCGGGCGTCTCGTGGACCTGGTGGTTCGCGAGGGCAGCCCCTATCCGACGATCGAAGGCGCCATCATCAAAACCGGCGGGAAAAAGCATTTCGTTTCCCAGGAAAAACTGACGGCGGCCGAGCAAGCCGGTCCCCGTGCTTTCTCCCTGGCAACGGACGATCTGAAAGATCCCGGCCTGGACGGCGAGGCCTTTCTGCTGGGCGAGGTCCTGATGGACAAGCAGGTCGTGGACACCCTCGGCGCGAAGGTCGAACGGGTCAACGACGTGCACCTGCTGTATTACCGCGACAAAATCCACCTGGTGCACGTCGACGTCGGCTTTACCGGCCTGCTGCGTCGCCTGGGCGTCGAATCCGCCGCCGCCCGCCTGTCGAGTCTGGTCGGCCGCAAACCGAAGGACGAGTGGATCTCCTGGCGCCACATCCAGCCGTTTCACGAAAAATCCGGGCACGGCCACATCCGCCTGGACGTCGACGTTACGCGGATCAAGGAACTGCACCCCGGCGAACTGGCCGACATCCTCGAGGACCTGAGCAAGGACGAACGGACCGCCATTCTCTCGCACGTCGACGCCGAAACCGCCGCCGGCGCCCTGGAGGAGATCGAGCCGGAACTGGGCGCGCAACTGGTCGAGCAACTCGACCCGGCGGTCGCCGCCGACATCATCGAGGAGATGGAACCGTCGCTGGCCGCCGACCTGATCGAGGAGGTCGACGAGGAAGCCGAGCAGGAAATCAAGCAGGCCATGGACGGGGAGTCGCGGCGGGAAATCGAGGCGTTGCAGGCGTTCGAGCAGGACACGGCGGGCGCGCTGATGACCACCAACTATCTGTCACTCGCCCCGGAAGCGACGGTCGCCGAGGCCCTGCGGCAAATCCGCGCGCGAAGCGCCGAGGTGGATTACGTCTATTACCTTTATCTCGTCCGATCCGACGGCGCGCTGGCGGGGGTGGTCAACCTGCGGCAGTTGATCCTGGCCGAACCGCAAACAAAACTGGCCGCGCTGGTCGGTTCGCGGCTCGTCTTCGTGCATCCGGAAACGGATTGGCAGGAAGTGGCCGAGGTTTTTTACAAATACAATTTCCCCGCCCTGCCCGTGGTCGACCGCGAGCAACGGCTGATGGGGATCATCCTCTATAAACACAGCTTCGACGAGCTGGCCGGTTACTACTACCGGATGGCCGGTTGAGCCGAAAAGCGTCGGAGGCGGAAATGAAAAACAGATGGCTGGATTGGCGGCGGCGCATCGGGCTGTTTTTCGCGGTGGTCGGGCCGGGAATCATCACCGCCAACGTCGACAACGATGCCGGCGGCTTGGCGACCTACAGCCAGGCGGGCGCCGATTTCGGGCTCGACCTCTTGTGGCTTTTCCTGCCGCTGACCCTGGTGCTGATCCTGGTGCAGGAAATGGCCAACCGGATGGGCGTGGTGACCGGCGACGGTCTCTCCTCGCTGATCCGCGAGCGCTTCGGGGTCAAGGTCACTTTTTACCTGATGATTGCCCTGCTGCTGACCAACTTCGGCAACGTCATGGCCGAATTCGCGGGCATCGCCTCGGCGGCCGGATTGTTCAACGTTCCGCCCTGGCTGGCCGTGCCGGTCTGCGCCGCGCTGATCTGGCTGATGGTGCTGCGTTGGAATTACCAAGCGGTCGAGAAGGTCTTTCTGGTCGCCTGCCTGTTTTACGTGGCCTATGTGATCACCGCCTTCGTCGTGGATCCCGACGCGGGCGAAGTGGCCCGCGCGTTCGTCGAGCCGAAGATCATCCCGGCGCGCGCCTACCTGGTCATGGCCATCGGCCTGATCGGCACGACCATCGCCCCGTGGATGCAGTTCTATCAACAGGCGGCGATTGTCGAAAAAGGCGTGGCGGTCGAGGATTACGCCTATTCGAAGGCCGACACCGTCGTCGGCGGCATCGTGGTCAGTCTGGTCGCCGCCTGTATCGTCATCGTCTGCGCCCACACGCTACACCCGGCCGGTGTGCACATCGACGACGCCTCGCAAGCCGCGCTCGCCCTGGCGCCGCTGGCCGGGGCGCGCGCCAGCCTGCTGTTCGCCTTCGGCCTCTGGAACGCCTCGATGTTCGCCGCCTGCATTCTGCCGCTGTCCACCTCGTACACCGTATGCGAAGCCCTGGGTTGGGAGCGTGGGGTGGATCAGTCGTACAAGGACGCACCGCAGTTTTATTTTCTCTACACCGCGCAAATTGTCCTGGGCGCGTTGATCGTCCTGATCCCGCGGATTTCCCTGGTGCGCATCATGATCGTCTCGCAGGTGGTCAACGGCCTGTTGCTGCCGGTGATCCTCGTCTTCATGATCATTCTGGTGAACGATAAAAAACTGATGGGACGCCATCGCAACGGCCCGGTCTACAACGTCGTCTGCCTCGCCGCGATCGCGGTCCTGATCGTCCTCTCGCTGCTTTACGTGCTGACTATGCTAAAATGAGGGGCGAATCGACCGATCAACCGAACGGGAACAGGAAATCATGACCGAACCGCTCCGCACCGACGCGCCGTCGACGCCGCCCGCTAGACCCGGCCGCTGGCGCCGGGCGATCGGCTACGCGCTGCTCGCCGTTTCCACCGTCACCTGGTTCGGCGGCCTGCTCGGCGCGCCGTTTCTGCCGTTGTCCGCCGCGCGGCGCGTGGCCGTCGGCGGCGCGCTGGTCGTCGTCGGCGAAATCACGTTCTGGGCGGCCGTGCCGTTTCTCGGCAAGGAAATCGTCCTGCTCTTTCGCCGTTATCTGAATCCACTGCATTGGTTCAGGAAAAAAGCGCCGCTCGCCGAGACCGAACCGGAAACGGATGGCAAGCTTTAAAAATAGCCGCCGCCTTCCTCTTTCCAGATTTGGTATCCCTCGAGTTCCTCCTCGCTGACCGATTCCTGCCGGACGAATTCGATCGGCCAGCGGCGAAACGACTCCTTGCCGACGGGCAGATGACCGTAACTCGAACCGTCCAGCCAGCCGTCCCGGCTGAGCCGTAGCACCGCCGGATTGAGGTCTTTCGGTTTGCGTTTGTAATGGTTGGCGTAAAGCCGGAGGTGCACTCCGCCGCGGTCCACGGCCAGGATTTTCAGCACGCCGAATGTCCCGTCCTCTTCCGCCAATAAATAGAGCCCGCCGACGATGAGGCGCCCGTGAGGGCTTTTTTGCTTTTCAGTCTCACTCATTAGATGACCTCTTTGATCGTTCGTTCAAAAAACGAGTTTTCATGACCCGGTTTGGCGGTTATATTATCGGTTCGAAGCCGGTTTGAAGAAAGGGTGAGTCATGTCATCATCGCCGCGCGTTTTCCGCCTCCCGATGCTCTTCGCCGTTCTGTTCCTGCTCGCCGCCTGCGCCGCGCACCCGCCCGTCGCCTCGCCCGACGCCTGGCGCGCTTCGCGGCCGCTTGCGGCGCGGGGAGCGACCGCCGACACCCTGCAGCTCGGCCTGGGCCGCGTCGAGATCACGCCGGACCATCCGGTGCCGCTGGGCGGTTACGGCATTTACGCGGGCGCTTACAAAAATTGCCGCTGGTCGAAGGGCGTTCACGATCCGCTCTACGCCACCGCGCTTTACCTGCAAAAAGGCCCCGATCAACTGGTGGTCATCGCCCTGGATCTGCTCGGCCTGGTGAAACCCGACCAGGACGATCTGCGCGCGCAGACCGCCCGGGCGCTGCACCTGGATCGCGAGCGGGTGATCCTCACCATCAGCCACACTCACCACGGGCCCGATACGGTCGGCTTGTGGGGCACCATTCTGCCCGCCAAATCCGGCCGCGATGAGAAATACCTGCTCTGGATGAAAAAGAAGGCGGTCGAAGCGGCCCTGCAGGCCTATCAAAACCGCGCGGCGGGAACGATTTCCTACGCCCTGGGCGAAGAAAAAGACCTGCACGAAAACGTCCGCCGCGCCGAGGAACCGACCGCGCCGATCGACGACACCATCACCCTGCTCGTCCTGAAAAACGCCCAGGACGAGGTCATCGGCACGCTGACCAACTGGGCCTGCCACCCGACGAGCGAGGACGCGCCGAATCGGTTGATCTCCGCCGACTGGGTTTATTATTTCCGGCAGACGATGGCCAAAAACGTCGGGGGCATTCCGATGTTCGTGAACGGCGATTTCGGCGGCTCCGTCCAACCCTCCCCGAAGTGGCGCGACAGCCAGGGGATCACGAACGGCGGCCAGGGATTCGTCTGGGCCGAGGCGATGGGCGGCGCGCTGGGCCGCAAGGTGGCGGCGCTGGTTCCGCAGGCGAAGCCGCTGCCGTTCGACCGGATCGAGGTTCGTTACAGCCCGGTCCGCGTTCAGAATCGAAACCTCGTTTACCGGATCGGCCGGTCGCTCGGCATTTTCAAAATGGCGGTTCCCGATCTTGGCGATTGGTACGAAACGCAAGTCACCGCGGTGAAAATGGGCCCGCTGCGCTGGGGCACAATGCCGGGCGAAATGATGGCCGACCTCGGCGGCCAAATCCGGCAAAGCCTCGGCGGCGACGCCCAGATCCTCGTCGCCCTGGGTCAGGACTGGCTCGGCTACATCGTCAACGCCGAGCGGTACGACGATCCGCGTTACGCTTACGAGAAGATGCTTTGCTTCAGCCCACAACTGGGCCCGACCGTCGTCCAGGCGTACCGAACCGTCCGGTTTGAATGAGCGTTCATTTTCCCCTTGTCAGACCGCCGGCTTTCCTCTAATTTACTTTGACCGTTCAAAGAGGCGAGGAGCATGCGCATGATCTCGACCCCCAGACTTCGGAATATTTCGTTGCTGGTTCTCTTGACCCTGCTGATTGCCGGCGGCGCGGCCTGCGTGGAAGTCAGCGTGGATCCGGAGCCGCCCTATCCGCCGCGGGATAAGGACTACAGCTATCCCGACGAGGAAACCGTTCCGCCGCCCTGGGAAGACCCGGAAGACTATCCTTACGTGACGATCACCTCGCCCGTGAACGGCACCTTCACCACGGCCGGCTCGCTCACCGTGACCGGCACCTACAGCGGCCCGGAACTGGCTTCCCTGACCTTGAACGGCCAGGCGCTGCCGGCCGTCGCCGGCGCGTTCAGCGGCACGATCGCCGTCGACCCCGACGATGCCGTGGTGCCGATCCAGGTGACCGCGACGACGCTGGAAGACGAAATCGTTTCCGCCGACCGGGTGACGGTCTTCACCGGCCAGGGTCAGGCGGCCAACAGCGCCGTCGCCTTGAGCGCGGCGCTGGGCCTGGAAAACCGCGGTCTGAAAGCGATCGGTTCGACACTGGGCGGCCTGCTCGACGGCCGCAACCTCGCCGATCTGATCATGCCGGAAATCGACACGGCCAAGGCGGGGCCGATCGATCTGACCACCGCGAAACTCGACGGCGTGGAGATCGTCCTTCAGGCGACGGCCGACGGGCTTTCCGTGAAGCTGCTCGCGACCGACCTGATCCTCGAAGCCACGCTGCTCGGCCTGCCGGTCAACATCACCGCCGAAGGCCTCATGCTGGACATCCTCGCCGACGTCACGGTCGACGCCGATCATCAGGTCGTCATCGCCGTCGTCGACTCGCAATCGTCCATCGCCTCGCTCAGCCTCAGCGGCATCCTGGACGAAGTGGCTTCCTATCTGGTCGGCCTGGTGCTCGACCTGCTGATCAAAAGCCAGGTGCCCTCCCTGCTGGGCGATCTGATCAACGGCCTGGACCTGACGATCACCAGCACCGGCTTCGATCTGACGCTGGCCCCGGTAGCGGCCGGCACGACCGATCGCGATTTCTCCCTGGCGCTCGGCTCGCTGCTGACGATCACCGATCCGGCGGCCTGGAACGCGGACTTTCAGCCGGAAGGCTTCCGGGCGACGACCTCCGACCCGGTGACGTTCCCCGAAAAAACGCCGGTGACGGAAAAGCCCTACGGCGTGGCGATCGGCCTCAACGACGACGTGCTCAATCAACTGCTGTACACGGTCGCCGCGACCGGCGTGCTCGATTTCGAGGTGACCGATCCCATTCTGCGGGCCGAGGTCTTCTCGGTGTTGTTCTTCTCCTTCGAATCGATCGACCCCGACCTGCCGCTCATCCTGCGCCTGTCGCCGGCCGCCGCCCCGCTGCTGGTCACCGATTCGGAAACGCACCGGATGTATCTGGTGCTGCCGGCTTACACCGGCCGGGTCATGGTGGACCGCGGCCCTGCCCTGGGCGGCGAGTGGGAAGCGATGAGCTTCACCGTGGACCTCTGGGCGCCGCTGGCGTTGCAGTACAACGAGGACGGTTCGTTCAGCCTGGCGTTGAGCGACCTGATGATCGATCTGAACGTCGTGCACAACCCGGTCGGCCAGCACAACGTCGACAACATGAACCGGCTCTTCGCCGAAATCTTCGATTCGCTGCTGCCTGATCTGCTCAGCGGCCTGACGGATATGTCGATCTCGATCCCGGAAATTCTCGGCCTGGACATCAGCATCGCCGACATCGCGCCCTTCGGCCCCGGCGAGGATTACCTGGGCCTGTTCATCGACCTTCAATAACGAAATTCCGTCGGTAACAAAAAGCCCCGCGATTCGTCGCGGGGTTTTTCATTTGGGCGAAGAATTTCCTTTTATCACCAGACCTCAACCCCGGTCGGCCTGCGCCAGCACCGCCTTGATGCCGTCGATGGCGCTGGAGACGATGCCGCCAGCGTAACCGGCCCCCTCGCCGACCACGATCAAACCCCGGATGCCGAGGCTTTGGTAATTCTCGTCGCGCACCAACCGCCACGGGCTGCTGGTCCGGGTTTCGACGCCGATCAGCACCGCCGCGTCGCCGGCGAACCCCTTCAGGCGCCGGTTCCAGGCGGAAAGCGCCTCGCGCAACCCCTGCGCGACGAATTCCGGCAGGGCCGCCCGCAGATCGGCGGGCTTCACGCCGGGCAGATACGAGACATCGGGAACGCGTTGACCGGCGCGTTCGGCTAGAAAATCGCCGGCGGTCTGCGCGGGGGCGAGGCAGCGCGCGCCGTCGCCCAGCGACGCCGCCGCGCCCTCGATCTGCTCGCGAAAACGCAGCCCGTCGAGCGGCCCGTCGCCGAAATCGGCGGGCGACACCGCCACGACCAGCGCCGCGTTGGCCCGCGGTCCTGACCGGCCCGCGTTGCTGCCGCCGTTGATCACCAGATGTTCCGGATCGGTACCGCTGGGCAGGATCATTCCGCCGGGGCACATACAAAACGAATAGACGCCCCGCCCGCCCGCCGCCTTGAAGGTCAGGCGATAGGACGCCGGCGGCAATTTCGGATGGCCGGCGGCGCGGCCGTATTGCAGCCGGTCGATCAACTCCTGCGGGTGCTCGATCCGCACCCCGACCGCGAAGCCCTTGGCCGCTACCGCCACGCCCTGCGCGTGCAGGCGGCGCACCAGGTCCGCCGCGCTGTGCCCGACGGCCAGGATCACCCGATCGGCCGGCAACGTCGTGCCGTCGGCCAGCTCCACGCCCTGGACGCGGCCGTCCGCGATCGTCAGCGCGGTTACCCGCGCGTTGAAACGAAACTCGACGCCCTGTTCCTGCAACCGCCGCCGGAAATTGGCGATGTACTCCGGCAAGCGGTCGGAGCCCAGGTGCGGCTCGGCATCCGATAGTATGGAGGCTGGCGCGCCCAATTCGACGAACGTGCGATAGACCTGGCCCACGAAGGGATCGTTAACGCGGGTGTAGAGCTTGCCGTCGCTGTAAGTGCCGGCGCCGCCCTCGCCGAAGCAGATGTTGCTTTCGGGATTGAGCCGCCCCTCGGCCAGCAGCGCCCGCACGTCCGCGTCGCGCCGTTCGACCGGTTCCCCGCGTTCGAGCACCAGCGGCGGCCGGCCGGCGCGAGCGAGGAAATCGGCGGCGAACAGCCCCGCCGGCCCGGAACCGACGACGATCGGCCGCCCGGCCCACTCCAGGCGCGGGACCGGCAACGGGTTGTCGGCATCCAAGAGCGGTTTGATGCGCGGGTCGTCGCGCCACCGGCGCAGCAGCTCGCCCTCATCGGCGGCTTCGATCAGGACACTGTAGACCCAGCGGATTTTGTTCTTGTCGCGGGCGTCGAGCGATTTGCGCAGCACGCGGTACGACACGATGCGGCCGAGCGGCACGCCGAGCCGGGTCGCGATGCGGCGGCGAAGCGTTTCCTCGTTGCTGCTGAGCGTCAGGGTCAGGCCGTCGAGTTGAATGGGCATGGGCCGCCTTCGGATGCGTCCGGCTGTTGGTTCGTCGCCCGCCGAATCTTGACAATCCGGCCGCGAATGATTGTCTTTCGTCGGACCCGATGCTATATGAAAAGGCAGACAATCCGCAACAATGGAGAAAAAAGATGAAACGGCTCTTCGTGATCGCAATGCTCCTCGCCGTGCTGACGGCCGGCTGCGCCTATTATCAGAAGGAAGCCCTGCCGCACGGCCTGTACAACGCCTCGCAAATGGAAGCGAAAAACCTGGCGAAGGGCGATTATTTCGTGAAAACCCGCTACGGCTTCCGGTTGATCACCATTCCGATCAGCATGCCGGAGCCCAACGAGATGATCGACACCACCATTTCCGAACACCAGGCGAAAGGCGTGACGAACGTAGAAGTGGAATTCAGCGAATTCAACATTCTGCTGTTCCAGATTCCGAAAATGCGCATCACCGGTTACGTCGTGAAGTAGGTGACGGCGATGAAACCGCTACTCATTCTGCTGTTGATCGCCGGGTTGGGCCTGGCCGGGTGCATGTACGTGCAAAAGCAAGCGCTGCCCGACAAGCTTTACACGGCGGAGGAAATCCAAAACAAAAACCTGACCGTCGGCGAGCGGGTGGAACTGACCCGCTACGGGTTCCGGCTGTTCACGATCCCGATCAGCGTACCGAGCACCACCGAGGTGACCGACGAACTGATCAACCGCCACCAGGCGAAGGGCCTGACGGATCTGGACATCGAGTTTTCGGAGTTCAATCCGGCCAGTTCCACCCCGGGGTTCGGCGCCTGGCATTTGTTGCTGTTTCTCTTTCAGATTCCCAAGGTGACGGTGGAAGGCAAGCCGGTCTACGACGAGCCAAGGAAACCTTGACGAAACAAACCGATATCTGATATGGATATCCTGTAATCCGACCGGAGGAAGTCCGCATGAAAAAGGTCGCGCTGCTTTGCGCCGTGGCGTTGTTGCTGGGCATGGTCACCGTTTCCGTGGCCGCCGAGACCCAAACCACCAACATTCTGCTGTCGAAAATCCTCAAGAATTTCGCGATGAAAACGAATTGGGGCAACGTCTATTTCAACCAGGGCGATCTCTATCGGTTGGTCGATTCGGCCGCGAAATTGCGCCCCATCACCCTGGGAACGTTCGTCACCGACCAGGGAATCCCGGTGATCGTCAAAGCGCTGGGTTACGACAAGGGCGTGGTGACTTTCCTGATCACCCACAAATAACGCCGCCGTCTGATTAAAGTTCAACGGCTCCCGAATGGGGGCCGTTGGTTTTTAAAAAGATATCTCCCCGGCCGAGGCCGTTACGGCTTCGTAACCCGGAACACCCCGACGCTCTGATTGGGAGCATAGGCGTACCAAACGCCCAGGTCGCTGCGGCGCAGTGTGGCGTCCGCGCTGCCGAATACCTTTTCGATCTTCGCCCCGTTTGAATAATCCGCCGCCAGATCGCGATCGATGAACTGCGTCACGGTTTCCGTGAGGGTCCAGGCGAAAACCGCCACGAGGCGCTCGTCCGTGCCCTCTTCCGGCGCGCGCACCCAGATGCGCGGCGCGGCGTTGGCCATCAGCAACAAATCGAACGCCGGCGTGACGATCGGCCAGAGCACTTTTTCGGCCAGCAAATCCACCGTCCAGAACCGGCCGGAAGTCTGTCGCAGATTTTCCGCGTCGTCGGCGGTGATCAGCACGGCCCGGTCCGCCGGCAGTTCCACCAGCGAGTCGCCCAGGAGCGAACGCCCACTGAGATAGGTCATCGCCATCACCGTCTGCGCCTGCGATTCGATCAGCGGCGGCCGCACCAGCAGATTGTCGGGGTCGCAGCCGAACCAGAGGCCGTCCACGACCGAGCGAACCGCGTGATAGCGGGACAGATTCACCATGGTGGTATACAGCGGAATGCCGGGGAACGAACCGGCCACGTCCGACGAGGTCCGCGCCGCGTTGAAGTGGCCGAGCGACGGCAGCCATGGTTGGCCGCTGGCGAGCAAAAACACGTCGTCACCGGCGGCATCCGCGATGATTTCCATCGCGCGGTGATAGGCCTCCAGCGCCGTGGAGCCGTCGGCGTGCCGGCCCTCGTAGGCGCCGCCGACCAGGAAATCGAGCTTCAGGTAGCTGAAGCCGTCCGCCACCTTGTCGGCAATGATCTGCGCCAGGTGGTCCGCCGCTTCGGGCACGGTCACGTCGAGCGCCAGGTAATAGGTCGTGCCGAACGGATCGTGAAAATAGACCGGTCGATAATCGTCGTCGTAGAGGAACCAGTTCGGGTGCGCCGCGATCAGGCTGCTGCGCGAATCGACCAGCAGCGGCGCCATCCACAAGCCGGCGGTCAGGCCCAGCTCGCGGATTTGCGCGGCCACCGGCGCCACGCCGTCGGGGAACCCGGCGGTGTAGGAATACCAATCGCCGAAGAGCGTTTCATAGCCGTCGTCGATCTGGCAGACCATTCCGGATTCGTTCGGATACATCTGCTTCAGGCGCTGACAATTTTCCAGCACGATGTCCTGGTCGATCTGGCTGAAATAGTCGTACCAGGTGGCCCAGCCGAACGGCGCCGGGCCCAGCGACGCGCGGGGCGGCGTCTCGGCGGCGGCGGCCACGGCGTATTCGCGCAGATCGTACGGCGGCCGTGCGGCGGTCATCAGCCAGATCGGCTCGAGTTCCAGCGTCTGACCGGCCGCCAGGCGGCGCGGGTCACCGGGCGTGCCCTGAATGACCACGAGGTGAATCGGCCACTTCGGGCCGTTGCGCCAACCGGCGCCGTAAACCTTCCAATGCCGGGCGGCCAGCGCGCCCCAGAGCAGGCCCGGCGAGCGGTCCTCGCCGCCGAGCGCGCCCATCCACCACGACATGCCGTTGCAGGTGGTCAGGTAATCGTAATCGTTGGCGCACGGCTCCACGGTGCCATTGAACTGCCGCGGCTGCCCTTCCAGATCCAGCACCGACTCGACGCCGGTGAACGTCCAGGAATCGTGGCCGTTTTGAATCCAGGCCGCCTGACCGGCCGTGGCCGGCAGTTGCACGCCGGTATTCGGCGCGCGGGCGCTGGGCAGTTCCACCCAGTCGATTTGCATTTCGCCGGAAGCGCCCGCGGGATAAGTAAAGGCCGGGCGGAAGGTGAATTGATCGCCGGCCGCGTTTGACGAGATCGCGACGACGACGTCGGGCACGACCCGTCCGCCGGTGAGTCGCCATTCCCAGCCGTCCGCCGTTTCGACGACTTCCCGGTGCGGATAATCGGCTGCTGTGAGCATGCTCGCGCCGGCGGCGTTGCGCACCAGATAACGCAGCGTCGCGTCGGTCAGCGCCAGATCGCAATCGGTGCTGGTCAGCGAGAACGTTGCGGCATTATCGGAAAACTCCAGTTCGGCCGGACACTCCGTCGGCAGAACGACGTTCGGCGTCGGCGTGGCCTCTTCCTCTTCGCTCTCTTCCGGCGCGCAGGCCGCGAAGGCGAACAACCAGACCGCGATGAGCAGCAAAAAGTAATGGGTTTTCATGGGAAGGACTCTAGCAATTTTTAATTTGCGCTCCAAGACCGGGAAGAAGTGAAAAAACCACCCGCGCGGTTATCGGCTTTGCGAAGAATCGTTCCCGGGATTCGCGGCCGACCCCGCTTTCGGCTGGACGAAAAATCGCGGATACGCTAAACCTTGAGCACCTGCTGAGGAGAACACCGGGTGCGACTCGTATCGCTCGCGAGCGGCAGCAAAGGCAACGCCTTTCTGGTCCAGGCCAACGGCACTTCCGTGCTGATCGACGCCGGCTTGTCCGGCCGCGACCTGGAAAACCGCCTGCAGGCGGTGGGCGTCCTGCCGTCGCAGATCAACCTCCTGCTGCTGACCCACGAACACGCCGACCACATCCGCTCGGCCGCCATGCTCTCGCGCCGCCACGAGTTCGTGGTGGCCGGAACGCGCGGCACGCTGCACACGCCCTGCGGCACGGTTAAACCGGTGGCCAGCGGCACCTTTCGGCTGGAAATCATGCCGGCCGGGGCCACGCTGACCGTCGGCCCGTTCACCATGACCTCTTTTTCCGTCAGCCACGACGCGGCCGATCCGGTCGGTTATGCGATCCGGGCCAACGGCACGCGGTTGGTCTTCGCCTTCGACCTGGGCATCGTGACGCCGGAAGTGCAGGCGCAGTTGGCCGACGCCGACGCGCTCGTGCTGGAAAGCAACCACTGCCCGGTGATGTTGCAAAACGGCCCCTACCCGGCGTGGCTCAAGCGGCGCGTCGCCGGGGCGCGCGGCCATCTGAGCAACCAGCAGGCCGGCGAAACCGTGCGGCAGGCGTATCACGCGGGTCTGCGCTACCTGTTGCTGGCCCATCTATCCGAAAACAACAACACGCCCCGCGCCGCCTTCGACCACATGAACGCCACGCTGGCCGAGTTGAACGCGACCACCGACCTGCGCGTCTGCCGCCAACATCAAACCGGCAACTGGATCGATCTGGAGGATTAGCAAATGATTCCGCGTTACTCCCGGGAAAAAATGGCCGCCATCTGGAGCGATCAGAACCGCTATCAATGCTGGTTGAACGTGGAACTGGCCGCGCTCGACGCCATGGTCGCCCACGGCCTGGTGCCGGCCGAGGCCGCCGCCGAGGTGCGGGCCAAGGCCGCCTTCGAGCCCGCGCGGGTCGAGGAAATCGAGGCCGTCACCCGGCACGACGTGATCGCCTTTCTGACCAACGTCGCCGAGCACGTCGGACCGTCCAGCCGATTCGTGCACCTGGGTATGACCAGTTCGGACGTGCTGGACACCGCCTACAACCTGCAACTGGTGCAGGCCGCCGACTTGTTGCTCGCCGGCCTGGACGCGCTTTTGGCCGTGCTCAAACGCCGCGCCTTCGAGCACAAGCACACGGTGCAGATCGGCCGCAGCCACGGCGTACATGCCGAGCCGATCACCTTCGGCTTGAAGCTGGCCATCTGGTACGACGAAATGAAGCGCAATCGGGCGCGCCTCGTCGCGGCGCGCGAGGACGTGCGCGTCGGCAAGCTCAGCGGGGCCGTGGGCACCTTCGCCCACCTGCCGCCGACCGTCGAGGAACAGGCGATGGCGGCGCTGGGCCTCAAGCCCGCGCCCGCCTCCAGCCAGATCGTCCAGCGCGACCGCCACGCCGCCTTCTTCACCACGCTGGCCGTTCTGGGCGGCTCGATGGAAAAATTCGCCGTCGAGGTCCGCCACCTGCAGCGCACCGAGGTTTACGAGGCCGAGGAATTTTTCCACAAAGGCCAAAAAGGCTCGAGCGCGATGCCGCACAAGCGCAACCCGGTGCTGTCCGAAAACATCTCGGGGCTGTGCCGCCTGCTGCGCAGCTACGCGGTCGCCGCGCTGGAAGACCAGCCGCTCTGGCACGAGCGCGACATCAGCCATTCGTCGGTCGAACGGGTCATCGGCCCCGACGCGACGATCGTCGCCGATTTCGCCCTGGCGCGGCTGACGAACCTGCTGGACAAGCTGCTGGTCTACCCGGAAAACATGATCAAGAACCTGAATCAGACCAGCGGCCTCTACGCCAGCCAGTCGCTGCTGCTCAACCTGGTGCGCGCCGGGCTGACGCGCGAGGCGGCCTACCAGATCGTGCAGCGCAACGCGATGCAGGTCTGGGAAAAGGGCGCCGATTTTCTTACGACGCTCCTGGCCGACGCCGAACTGACGGCGCTGGTCGACGAAAAAACCATCCGCGAGTCGCTCGACGTCGCGCACCAACTGCGCCACGTCGACGACATTTTCCGCCGCGTCTTCGGAGAATAAGTGGGCACCGTCCGCCGCCGGATCCTCGAGTGCCGACCCGGCCGGGTCGACGAAAAGGAAATCCAGGTCGTCCGCGAAACGCCGCTGACGGTGCGGCTCAACAGCCGCGAACTGGTCACGCTGCTGTGCGACGGCGAGAACTTTCGCGAATTGGCGCTGGGCTTTTTATACAACGAGGGCTTGCTCGAACGCGAAACGGCGCTGGGCCGCGTGGCGGTGAACGAAAAAACCGGCGAGGCCGATGTCGAGGCCAAGGTCGATGAGCGCCTACTGACGGCGATTCACGGCAAACGCCTGGTGACCACCGGCTGCGGCAAGGGCAGCGTGTTTTATCACGTGCTCGATTCGGTCAAGGCCGGGCGCGTGCAAATCGCCGGCGATTTGCGGTTGCCGCTGTCGTTTCTCATCGAGCAGGGGCGGGTGCTCGCCGGCCGCTCGGAAACCCATCGCCAAACGCGCGGCACCCACGGCGCGGCGCTGCTGGACCGCGCGGGCGTCGTTTGCTTCCGCGAGGATATCGGCCGGCACAACGCGCTCGACAAGTTGGCCGGCTGGTTGCTGACCGAACGCCGCGATCCGGCGGAATTGGCGCTGTACACCACCGGCCGCGTTACCAGCGAGGTCGTGCTGAAAGCCGCGCGGCTGGGAACGCCGATCATTGCCTCGCGCGCCATGCCCACGGAACTGGCGTTGCAACTGGCCGAACAAATCGGCCTCACCGTGGTCTGCGCCCTGCGCGGCTCCTCCTGCCTCGTCGTCCTCGGGCCGGAGCGAATTGATTTGGAAGGCTGATCGGAAACTCCATTTTACCCGCCTTGGAAAAAATCTCTATTTGTGGCACGGATAAAGGTGGAACCATTTCCACCGGAGAAAACCATGTCGAAACTTCCCGGGCTGATTCTCGTTTTGCTGATATCTCTCGGCGCCTTGGCGATCGCCGCCGAAAAACCCTTCGCGGGCGGCTACCTGCTGCTCGGCGACGCGGCCGCGTTAAGCAAGGGCGACAAGATCGTCGTGGAAGAATTCGTTTCGCCCAGTTGCGCCAATTGCTATTTGTTTTGGAAAAACCGCAAGCCGCTGGGCGACGATGTCGAACTGAAAATTCATTACCTTTTCGACAAGGACCACGGCGAGCGGCCGGTCCGCTTGATGCTGGTCGCGCGGGACCTGGGCCCGGAAACCGAGGAGAAGACGTTGACCGCGATCTTCGCCGCGCAATTCGAAAGCAAGGCGAATGTCGAGGACGAGGATGTCCTTGATGCGCTGGCCGGTTCACTCGGATTCGGCGACGCCTGGCAGGCCAAGAAAAACTCGCCGGAAATGAACAAACGGATTCAGGATCTCGCGGCGTTTCTGGTTGCGCGGGGCGTCGATCGCGGTCCGCGCCTGATCGTTCAGGGCGTTCTTTCCATTTCCACCGGCACCTGCCAATGCCAGGGCGACGAACTGCCCGGCGCGGTGAACGGACTACTCGACAAGGTGCGCCAATACCGCAAGGAACACCCGGCCAAATGAAACGCCTTTGGCTGTTTCTTCCACTCTTCATTCTGTTGTTGTTTTCACTCGGGGCCGGCTCGAATCCGCCCGAAACCTGGACAATCGTTTATACCGGCGCGGCACACGGCAAAATCACGCCCTGCGCGTGCAGCGCCGAGTCGGATCTCGGCGGCCTCTTACGGCGCGACACCGCGCTGGTCGATCTGCTGAAAACCTACCCGGAGGCGCTGCTGGTCGACGCCGGCGGCGCCTTCGACGAGCCGTCGCCGCAAAATCGCGCCGGCGCCAAGGCCATGGCCGATTCGTTGCAGGCGCTCGGCTATACCGCCGCCGCTCTGGGCCCGAACGAACTTCTCTACGGCCGCGCTTTTCTCGAAGCGCTGCCGGGCTCGTTTTTCGTCTCCAATGTCCGTTGGAAAAACGCCCCGAGCCCGCTGTCCCAAACGCTACGCCGGATCGACCGCGGCGACCAAAAACTGGAGATTGTCGCATTGGTCAATCCGGCCGATATCTACGCCGGCGATCAGGCCGAAATCGTCATCGAGGATCCGCTCGCCTTCTTGAACCGACAGTGCCGTCCCGACACGCCGACGCTCGTGCTGTGCGCCACCGATCCGGACACCGCGCGCCGGTGGCTGGCGGCACCCGAGGTCGAAATCGTGCTCAACGCCAATCCACGGGGGGATTTGTTGGTCGATCCGCCGTTCGCGGTGGCCGGCGGCAAGATCTACGCGGAAGCGGCGATCTATGGTTCGCGCCTGGGCATCCTGGAAGTTTCGTTCGACCACGGCCTTCCGGTTTCGGCGCACAATCGGTTTTTGCCCCTCGACAACCGGGTGGCCGACGGGGCGCGCGTGGCGGAATTTCGCCGGCGGTACGAGGCGGAAACCAAGCGCCTGTTTCTGGAAAAGCTGGCGGGACAATCCGCCATCCGGCGCGATACCAGCCCCTATGCCGGTAGCTCGGCCTGCGCCGATTGTCACCCCGAAGCGATGAAGTCCTGGCAGGAATCACGCCATTCCAAGGCATGGGAAAGCCTGCGGCGAGTGAAAAAGACGTTCGATCCCGAATGCGTCGCCTGCCATGTCGTCGGTTACGAAAAACCCGGCGGTTTCCTCTCCGAAACCGACACCCCGCACCTGATCGACGTCGGCTGCGAGGCTTGCCACGGACCGGCCAAGGAACACGTCCACGCCGTTGGCGGATCGCTGCCGAAACTTACCCTCGACCTTTGCCTGTCGTGCCATAATGCGGAGCGCAGTCCCGCCTTCGAACCGAAGACCGCCTGGGTAAAAATCCGGCATCGGTGATGGCTTTTCCGCCCGCCGGAAAATTGAAAAATTCCCTTTATTTTCAATCTATTATGCTTTTAGAAACATATTGACCCGCCCCCAGCCGCTTGCCTAATATGACTTGCATTTTTCAGTGCAACCACCTCAATGAAATACACGCGTGAAAGGAGCACTTTCATGGAGTTGACCAGACGGAGTTTCCTGAAGGCCGGCGGCGCGGCGCTGGCGGTGCTGACAGGACTCCCGGGCCTGAACCTGAGCGCCGCTTTTGCCTATAGCGACAAGATGGGCAAATTGAAAGCGGCCAAGGTAGCCTCGACGATCTGCCCGTACTGCGGCGTGGGCTGTGGCGCTTTGATGTACAGCCGACCGGACAAGGGCAAGTGGAAGATCATCAACCTCGAGGGCGACCCGGACCATCCCATCAATCGCGGTTCCCTTTGCAGTAAGGGAAGCGCCATCTTCCAGATCCACGACGATCCGGGCAAGAAGCGCCTGCAGTATGTCGAATACCGCGCGGCCGGCTCGAACAAATGGGTGCGCAAATCGTGGGACTGGGCGCTGACGGAAATCGCCAAACGGGTGTATGCCACCCGCGAGGCGTCGTTCGTCGAAAAGAACGCCGCCGGCCAACTCGTCAACCGCACCGAGGGCATCGCCAGCTTGGGCGGCGCCGCGCTCGACAACGAAGAAGGCTACCTGCTTTCGAAATGGATGCGCAGCTTGGGCGTGGTGTATCTCGAACACCAGGCGCGCATTTGTCACAGCCCGTCGGTGGCCGGCCTGGCGGCCTCGTTCGGACGCGGAGCGATGACCAACCACTGGACCGACCTCCAGTACGCCGACGCGGTTCTGGTCATGGGCGCGAACGCGGCGGAGAACCACCCGATTTCCTTCAAGTGGATCACCGAGGCGATCGAAAAACGCGGCGCGAAGCTGATCAGTGTCGATCCCCGCTTCACCCGCACCAGCGCGCGGGCGCACATCTACGCCCCGCTTCGCGCGGGAACCGATATCGCGCTGCTGGGCGGCATGGTGAAGTACATCCTCGACAACAACCTGTATTTCGATGAATACGTGCGCGAATACACCAACGCGCCGTTTCTCATCAATCCCGACTACCAGTTCGCCGACGGCCTTTTCTCGGGCTACGACCCGGCCAAGCGCGGTTACGACACCGCCACCTGGCAATACCAGAAAGACGAAAAGGGCGTTCCCAAGCGCGATCCATCCATGAAGGATCCGTTCTGCGTGATGCAACTGCTTAAAAAACATTTCGAACGGTACGACCTGGAAATGGTCAGTAAAATTACCGGAACCCCGCCGGACGTGCTCAAACAGGTGTACGATGCGTTTGGATCGACCGGCAAACCCAACAAGGCGGGCACCATCCTTTACGCGATGGGCACGACGCACCATACTTACGGGACTCAAAACATCCGCGCCTATTCGATCATCCAATTGCTCCTGGGTAACATGGGCATTGCCGGCGGTGGCATCAATGCCATGCGCGGCGAAAGCAACGTGCAAGGCAGCACCGACCAGGCGCTGCTCTTCCACATCATCCCCGGTTACATCAACAGCCCGTCCGATGGCGAGGACACGATCGACGCCTTGATGAAGAAATACTACGAAGGCAAGAACACCGATCCTCTCTCCCTCGCCTGGTGGGGCAACTGCCGTAAGTATCTCGTCAGTCTGTTGAAAGAGTGGTACGGCGACGCGGCGAAACCCGAAAACGATTTCGCTTACTCCTGGCTGCCCAAGCGCGGCGCCAACTACAGCCACATCTCCCTTTTTGAAGACATGGCCAAGGGCAAGATCAAGGGCGCGTTCCTGTTCGGGCAAAACCCGGCGGTCGGCGGCCCGAACACCCTGTTCGAGCGCGATGCGCTGGCCAAGCTCGACTGGATGGTCGCCGTCGATTTGTGGGAAACCGAAACCAGCGTCTTCTGGAAACGCGACGGCGTGAACCCGGCCAACATCAAAACCGAGGTTTTCCGCCTGCCGGCGTTGGCCAGTGTCGAAAAGGAAGGCTCGATCAGCAACAGCGGCCGCTGGATTCAGTGGCGCTACAAGGGCGGCGACGGTCCGGGCGAGGCGATGGACGATTTGTACATCATCCACGCCTTGCAGCGCGCCGTGGCCAAACTGTACAAGCAAAAGGGCGGCAAACTGGCCGACGCCGTGACTAAAATCCATTGGCCGTACGACAACGGCCACGGCCATCCCGACGTCCACAAGGTCGCCAAGGCGATGAACGGCTACGACGTGAAGACGGGCAAGCAATTGATCAACTTCACCACGTTGCAGGCCGATGGCTCCACTGCTTGCGGTCTTTGGATCTATAGCGGCGGTTACAACGAAGCCGGCAACAATTACGCCCGTCGCGACAGCAAGGACACGCATCTTTCCATGTACCACAACTGGTCGTACTGCTGGCCGCTCAATCGCCGCATCATTTACAACCGCGCCTCGGTCAATCCCGATGGCCAGCCGTGGGATGCCGAACGCGCGGTGATCACCGCCATGAAGAAACCCGACGGCACCTGGGGCTGGTCCGGCGACATCCCCGACGGCGGCATGCCGCCGCTGGCGGTGGCGAAACAAGCCGGGACGCCTGGCTTGCCGTTCATTATGAAAGCCGAGGGTGTTGGTGGTTTGTTCGCGGCTGGCATGGTGGATGGGCCTTTCCCGACGCACTACGAGCCGATGGAAAGCCCGGTGGTCAACAAACTGTATCCGAAACAATCGACCGACCCGGCGGCTTTCATCTATGCTGGCGGGTCTGGCGAGTTCGGCAAACCCGACCAGTACCCAATCATTGGCACGACCTACCGCCTCAGCGAGCACTGGCAGGCCGGTGCGATGACCCGCAACCTGCCCTGGCTCAACGAACTGTTCCCCGAATTGTTCGTGGAAATGAGCGAGGAACTGGCGAAGGAAAAGGGCATCGCCAACGGCGATCTGATCAAGGTCTGGAACGGCCGCGGCACGGTGGTCGCCAAGGCCTGCGTCACGATGCGGTTCCGCCCGATGAACATCGACGGAAAAACGGTACACACCGTGGGCATACCGTGGCACTGGGGCTATTGCGGTCTTTGCAGCGGCGATTCGGCCAACATCCTCACTCCTCACGTGGGCGACGCGAACACCCGGATTCCGGAGTACAAGGCGTTCCTCGTGGACATCAAAAAAGCTTAAGGAGGTGCGGTGATGGCTAAAATGATGATGCTGATTGATCCCAGCCGCTGCACCGGTTGCCGCGGTTGCCAAGTGGCTTGCAAACAATGGAACGGTAACGTGGCCACGAAAACCACCTTTACCGGCACGTACCAAAATCCGCCGGATTTCGACGGCGACACCTTCACCCTGGTTCGCTTCAAGGAATACCCCGTCGGGGCGTTCGGCGTGTACTGGCTGATGACCAACGATAAATGCCGCCACTGCGCCGAACCCACTTGCGTCGAGGCGATGCCGAAGGACGGCTACGTCATTCACGAATCGGGCGCCGTGGTCTATACCGACAAGGCCAAGGCCGTTTTGAAAGATGTCGTGGATTCCTGCCCGTTCGCCATTCCGACCTTGAACAAGAAGTCGGGCCTGCTGGCCAAATGCACGCTCTGCGCCGATCGCACCGCCGAAGGCATGGAACCGGCCTGCGCCAAGACCTGCCCGACCGACGCCATCCTGTGGGGCGAACAGGAAACGATGATGAAATACGCCAAGGAGCGCATCGCCTGGCTGAAGACCAAAAACGGCGATCGCTTCAAGGCCGACAAAATCAAGCTTTACCCGGACGAGGGCTTCGGTTGCCACGTCCGCTGGATCTTGCTCGATGATTACGCCAAGCACGGTCTGGTGGGCGAAATGTAATTTGTGTCGCTGACGATCAGGGGCCCCGCCGCCGGGCGGGGCCTTGTCATCTGAAAAGGAGCCTGTCGTGAAACAGCGCGGTCCCTTGCCTGAGGTGAAGCCGACGCCGCACCACCCCGACGAACTCAAACCGGGGCACCTGCGGTTTGCCGCCACGCGGCTGGACGAAGCCGTCGCCGCGCATCGCGACGCCGAATACGCGCCACCGGAACTGCTGACGTTGACCAACCGGCAACTGGCGTTGGTCGAACATTATTTCGACCGCTTCGCCTCCATCGCCGCCGCCTACGAGTTGACGGCCGAACAAGCGGCCGGAAGGATCGAGGAAGGCTTTTACCTGTTGGATGCCGATCGCCTGGACCCGCCGCCGGAACTGTTGCTGACCTTGCTCGATGAAATCGTCGCCCTGGCCGATTTCACCGACGAGGAAACCAAACGGATCCTGGCCGGCTTTGCCGCCGACCTCCAGGCGCGGCCGGAGGAATTGCGGCGGCTGGTGCGCCTGAACATCGCCCGCGATCCGACCCTCATCGAATCCGAAGCCGCCGCCGCGGATTTGCCGACCGGCGCGTACTGGTTCGTGGCGCGCAACCTCGCCGCGGCAACATTGACTCCCTTCGGGGCGCGCCTGGCCCCGCTGGTCGACGACGAACGCTGGCGCCGCAACCGCTGCCCCGTCTGCGGCAACGAACCGGCCCTCGCCGCGCTGGCCGGCGACGGCGGCCGCCGCCACCTCTACTGCGACACGTGCGGCATGGTCTGGACATTCGACCGCCTGGCCTGTCCGTTTTGCGATCACCGGAAGCAAGAGGATTTGCGCGTGCTGGTCGTCGATGACCAAAGCCCGCATCGACTGGATGCCTGCGAACATTGCCATCGCTATCTGAAAACCGTCGACTACCGCAAAATCGAGGAAAACCGCGCCGCACTGCTGCCCATCGAGGACGCGGCGACGCTCTATCTCGATCTGATGGCCGACCGCGACGGCTATCACCGGGATTGACCTTGTCCACGCCGCGCGCCATCGACCGCGAACCGCTGAACGACATCACCGCCGTGATTCTGGCCGGCGGCCACAGCGCCCGGATGGGCCGCGATAAGGCCCTCCTGCCTTTCGCCGGCACGCCGTTGTTGCTCGGCCTGATCGCCACGATGCGGCGGCTGTTTTCCCAGGTGCTGGTCGCCGGCGGCGATCCGGCCCGCTATCCGGATTTGCCGGTCCCCGTCGTTCCCGATCTTTTCCCCGGCCGCGGCGCCATGGCGGGGCTGCATGCCGGGATCGCCCATGCGGCGACACCGCGAATCTTCGCGCTGGCTTGCGACACGCCTTTCCCCGAAATCGCGCTGATTCACCGGCTGGCGCGGCTGGATCCCGGCGCCGATTGGGTTCTGCCCCACACCGCGAGCGGCCACGAACCGTTGTTCGCGGTTTATTCGCAGGCCTGCCGGCCGGCGATGGAAAAATTATTGGCGGCGGGAAAATCGCGCATTCTGCTGCTGGCCGAAACCGTGCGGACGCGCCTGGTGGAAGAGGACGAATTGCGGCGCTACGATCCGGAATTGCGCAGCTTCATCAATCTCAATACGCCCGAGGATCTCCGGCGCCACGCGGCGCGGTGACGCGGCGCGCCGCCGCGCGCTCAGCCGGCGGTGTTCTGGATTTCTACGAAATAGCCGATAGTGCGCTGCATCGCGCCCTTGATGTATTCCTCGCTGAAATTCTTCATGAAAAAGCCGAGAATGTTTTCCAGGTGCGGCTGCGGAAAATAGCGGATCACCGGACGGCCGACCTCGCTGTCGCGACAGTAGACGAAACTGACCTCGACCACGTTTTGCGTTTCGTGCCGGCCGTAGGTGTCCTTTTCCTTGCTGTACATTTCCTCGTCGACCCAGAAGTTGGTCACGGTGCCGTTGACCGCGAAGCCCTTGACGTCCTCCATCAGGTAGCGCCAGAGGCGAAAGATGTCGCTGGGCACGTAGCGCACCGTCTTTTCGACGCCCTCGGGATTGGGAATCCGGTTGTTCGGGCTGGTCACGTAGCAGCGCACCATCTCGACTTTCTTCATTCCGCTCTCCTGAATTATTCGCCGACTCGGCAGATGAAACCGGTCAGGTATTCGCCCTCGGGGTGATAGACGTTCAAGGGATGATCCAGGCCGTGGCCCAGGATGCGCAGAATCTGCACCTCCCGATGGGCGTCGAGCGCGGCCGCGAACAAAATTTTGCGATGCAAATCCGCCGTCACGTGGCCCGAGCAGGAAAAGGTGAACAGCAGCCCGCCGGGCGGCAGGCGGCGCATCGCCAGCCAGTTGATGTCCTTGTAGCCGCGGGTCGCGCGCACCAGCGCCGCCTTGCTCTTGGCGAAGGCGGGCGGGTCCAGCACGATCAGGTCGAAGTCGGTTTTATCCTCGCGGAGGAAATTGAAAATGTCGGCGATCACCAAGTCCGCGGGCTCGACGGCCTGGCCGTTGATCTCGTGATTTTGCCGCGCCAGACTCATGGCGTCCTCGCTCAGGTCGACCGTCACCGCGCGCCGGGCGCCGCCGGCGAGAGCGTACACGGAAAACGCGCCCGAATAGCCGAACGCGTTGAGCACCGTGCGCCCCCGGGCCATTTGCCCGAGCGCCTCGCGCGATTCGCGCTGGTCGAGGAAAAAGCCGGTCTTCTGCCCCGCGCGGACATCGACCAGGAAGGCGTGCCCGTTTTCGCGGATGCGCACCGGCTCGTCGGGCACGTCGCCGTACATCGCTTCGACGCGCGGCGGCAGCCCCTCTTCCTTGCGGTAGCCGCCCGTGCTGCGCTCCATGATCCAGTCGGGGCGGCAGGCGTCGATCAGCGCCTCCAGAATGATCTCGCGCAGATAGTCGGCGCCGGCGGTGGCGAACGTCACCACCAGGCCGCGGTCGTAGCGGTCGACGATCAGGCCGGGCACGTGGTCGGCTTCGCCGAACAACACGCGGAAGGCGTTGGTGTCGGGCGGCAGCAGGTCGCGCCGCCAGCCCTCGGCTTCCCGCAGGCGCTGGCGGAACCAATCCGCGTCGAGCGCTTCGTCGCGGAACGTAAAGACCCGCACGCGGATCTGGCTGGCCGGGTTGTAGGTGCCGCGGCCGAGAAACCGGCCGCTTGCGTCCGTCACGTCCACCACCGCGCCCGGCGCGATGCCGCCGGGTTCGTGTTCCAGGGCGCCCGAAAAAACCCACGGGTGACGGTTGAGCAGGGACTTTTCGCGGCCGGGCTTCAGGATGATCTGCGGATAGGTTGGCATGTCGGATCACTCGTCGACGATGATGGCGACCTTCGGCGAAGCGTCGGTCGGCAGCTTGGCCGCCCCGACCCGCCCGTAGACCCTCATCGGTTTTTCGGTTTTCAACTCGGCGATTTCCTTTTCGTAGAGGCCCTCGGCGACCAGCACGTAAAACGAGCCGTAATCGTGTCGCACCAGCAGGGCCACGTGACCGTCGAGCGGCGTGGAGTTCAGCTTCGAGGCGAAAATGGCGTCGATTCCGACGTAGTTGTCCATGTAAACCATGAACGACATCAGCAGCTTGCCGGCGGTGACGTTCTTCACCGCGCCGGCGGCGGGCTCGGGATTGCCGATCACCACCGGTCCGCGCGAACCGCACGCGACCGCCAGGAAAACCGTCAGGACCACACAAGCCGCGGCGGCGCGGCGCCAAACCGTGTTTTCCTTCATGATGGCCTCACCTCGAAAAAAGTTATTCCGGCGTCTTCGTCAAGCCCGAACCGTCTTCTTTCAGCTCCAGCATGTCGGTCTGGTCCGGATTCGTCACCGGCGGAACGACGATGCTCGCCTTTCCGGCCTGATCCGGCGAAACGACAGGCGTCTCCGCCCAAACGGCGTCCCCGAATGGCACCTCGAAATCATGGGCGGCAGCCAGATCGAATTCTTCCTGCGTTATCGTACCACGTTGCCGCATTTTTTCCAGAATAAAAGCCAGGTTGATCCGCCAGCCCTCGCTGACCTGTCCCCGCGCCTTCATGTAATAGAACCGCACGGGATTCATGATGACGCTCGCCAGGTACGCCGCCTGGATCGGCAGCAGCTTGCCGGGGTGCCGGTGAAAATAATGGCGCGCCGCCGGGCCGACACCGTAGATGTCCGGGCCCCATTCGATGATGTTCAAGTAAACCTCGAGCAACCGCTTCTTGTCGATCTCGTGCTCCAGGTACCAGGTCAGCATGACTTCCTGCAGCTTGCGCGAAATGGTTTTTTCCTCGCTCAGGAAAAGGTTTTTCGCGAGTTGCATGCTGATCGTGCTGGCCCCGCGTACGAACCGGCGCTCGCGCATGTCGCGGCGGAGCGAATCGTTGATGTGGCGCAACATGAAGCCGTGATGGGTCATGAACGAGCCGTCCTCGCAGGTCAGAACCGCGCCGCGCAAATAAGGCCCCATGTCGTCCAGCGGAATAAAATCGGGATTCGCCGGGCCGACGAGAATGGTTTTTTTCAGCAGGCCGTGCTTGCGCGCCAGGTGCTTGAAATCCGGCCGGGCGATCGCCCGCGCGTCGCAGCGCGGCGGAATGAACACCGCCTTGAACTCGGTGACGCCCCCGCTTAGTTCGAGGCCGCTGCGCTCCGGTTTGTCCAGGTCGAGCGCCAGCGAACCGTGCAGGTCGAGCGTGCCCTCCACCAGCGAACCCTTGACCACCGGAATGAGGGATTCCGGCAAGCTGTCGAGCAGATCCTGCAACCGCAGCCGGTCCAGGTGAAGCTGCATCCGGATCGACGGACCGCGCGCGCTCAGGGCGTCGATCGCCAGATCCTGCAGGCGGATCGGCGTTTTGCCGACCCACAATTTCAACTCCCGCGCCTGGACGGATTTTTTCGGCCAATCCACCATCAGTTCGCCCTGCGAGGCGAGCGACAGCCCGGTGACCGGCTGCAGCGCCAGGCGCGGATGATTCATCCCCAGGTCGTTCAACCGCAGACCGGTGCCGACCCGCCACGGTTTGCCGCCGGCCGGACGCTGCACATCGAGCGTGCCTTCCAGGCGGGTGCCGTTTTGGATCTGCAGCCCGAACGGCGCGAGCGGCGCCCACTTTTCCAGCGAGAATCCGGCAAACGTCAGCCGCGCGTTCTGACCGGTGTCGTTCAACGTGATTTCGTATTTGATCGTACCCGAACCGACCGCGTTGCGCGCCTGGCCGATCCAGCCCGCCTGGCGCAACGCCGGCGAAACCGTCACCACGCCGCCGGCGCGATCCAGCGACAGCAATTGCCGCGGCTGGACCCCGAGCTTGCCCTGGTCCGCGAAGTCAAAGCGGCCGTCGACGTAGGCGATTTTCAACGGATCGGTCCAGCGCAGATGCTCGGCCAGCGACCCGAACAGCGGTTCGTTCGCCGTCTGGCCCGCCGGACGGGGCTTGCCGTCGCCCAGCAGCGTCGTCAGCTTCGGCGGCAGGTTGAAATCGCCCCGCGGCGACACCGCCAGCCGCAATTCCGGCGCCACCAGCCGCAGGCCGCGTAGGGTGACGATCTTGTTCGCGCGGTCGAACGAAAAATCGATTTCGACTTTCCCGGCTTTCAACAACGGCGGTGAGCCGGGCGCTTGGGCGTCGAAAATCGACGGCCGATTGAAAATGATGCTGCCGTCCAGGCCGACGGAAATAGTATTGTAGACAACGCGCAGGCCGGTGCGATCCTCGATTTTCGGCAGGATGTTGGCGATCTCGCCGGTCAATCGTTGTTGCACGTAATGATCGAGGTAGAACTTGCCGGCGACCAGCACCAGCACGAGAACGGCCGCGGCCGACAAGGCGAGGATCGTCCGGCGGCGCCGCTGGGAAGAATGGGCGCGGATCCCGTCCGGCTGGCGCTGCTCGTCGGTCGTCATTTTCATCCGTTTCGTCGTTCCTCGCGTGTCGAGCGGAATCCGCCGGCCCCTTCCGGTCGGGAAATCACGCCTGACACATTAATCTTTTTCGGCCGATACACAAGCATGCACCTCACGCATGCATTTCTACCATCTTTTCGACATATGCCGAAAATAGTTGAGATTTTTCAAAGGAAAAACCGGCTTCCGGGCGGAAATAGACGGAGCCCAGGCGTACCAGAATATCGACACTACCTTTACGTCCACCGCGATGAGAAGCGGGGATAACGTACAATTTCTTTCGCACTTTGGGATATTGAAAGAGTCCTCGAATCGGTTGAAGGTTGAGTCATCACCAAACAACCCAATGACCGAAGGAGGACTCTATGGAGACGAGGGTATCGAAAGCGGGAACCGAACGTC